>DASUTW010000305.1:0-8856 GCA_036374395.1 Actinomycetota bacterium | reverse complement strand
GGCGCGCCTGCTCGCCCTGGGCTACACGATCAGCCAGAGCGAACTGGAGGAGGATCGGTTCGAGGGATCCACCGACGCGGCCGTCCGGGCGTTCCAGCAGGATCGAGGGCTGCTCGTGGACGGGCTCGTGGGCCCCCAGGCTTGGGAGGAGCTCGTCGAGGCCGGCTACGCGCTCGGCGATCGCGTCCTGTACCTTCGGCATCCTCCCTTCCGAGGCGACGACGTCCGGGCCCTCCAAGCCCGGCTCAACACCCTCGGATTCGACCCCGGCCGGGAGGACGGGATCTTCGGCCGCCAGACCGAGGTCGCGATGCGCGACTTCCAGAGGAACGTGGGCCTCCCCTCCGACGGCATCGTGGGGAGCACGAGCCTCCAGGCGCTGGAGCGGCTCCGGGCCTCGGTCCCCGGACCGGGCCGGACGTTGGTCCGAGAGACCGAGGACCTCCGGCTGGCCGGCTCACTCGAGGGGAAGACGGTCGCCATCGACCCCGCGCACGGTCCGGGGGACCCGGGGGAGGTGGGCCCGGGAGGGTCCGTGGAGAGCGAGATCACCTATGCCATCGCAGAGCGCCTGGCCGAGGCGCTCGGGGGGCGCGGCGCGAAGGCGGTGCTGCTTCGGGAGCCCGGCGAGGATCCCACGGTGGCCGCTCGGATCGACCGAGCGAACGCCTCCGGCGCCGACCTCCTCCTCTCGATCCACCTCAACCATCACGAGGACCCCACCGCCGAGGGGGCGGCCGCCTACTACTTCGGTCGGCTCGGCGCCGTCTCGGTGGCGGGACGGGCCCTGGCCGAGGTGCTCCTGGAGCGGATCACGTCTCGACTCGGCCTCCGCGACGGACGGGCCCACCCCAAGGCCTTCCCTCTCCTCCGTGAAACCCCGATGCCGGCGGTCCATCTCGAGCCCGGCTTCATCTCGAACCCTCGAGAAGAGCGTCTCCTGAGCGAGGGACGGTTCCACCACGATCTGGCGGAGGCGATCGTGGAGGCCCTCGAGCGGTACGTCGCGGGGCTGGCGGGCTCCGACTAGCGAGGCAGGGGAAGCGCCTCGGCGGCGCGGGCCCCGGCGGGCGTCGCCACGCCGAAGAGCTCCAGGCGCATCAGCGGCACCGCCGGGTCCGGCCGGACCACGGCGAAGCGATTCGCGGCGAGGAAGGCTTCGGGGAGCACCCACCCGCCCTCCCATTCCGACTGGCCCAGCGACTCCACGGCGCGGAAGCCGCGATCCACGAGGTCGCGGGCCACCGCCCTGATCATGTGGGAGCCCAGCCCTCGCCCGCGGTGGCCCGTCGTCACGTAGCAGTAGGCGAGGTACACCGCGTCGGGCGAGACCCGACCCGCTCGGTACCCGGCGACGCGCGGGAAGAGCGACGGCGGGGCGAACTGCGCGAAGGCCAGTACCTCGTCCTCGTCGACCAGCAGCTTCCCGCAGCTCCCCCACTCCAGCAGCGTGGAGGAGAACCACTCCTCCTTGTAGAAGCGGGGGTCGGCGGGGTCCTCTCGCTCGGTCTCCCAGAACGCGCACTCCAGGACCTTCGGCGGCGCCGAGGACAGGTTCTCGAGACCCACGTCGACGACCCGGGGCACGTCAGCCCCGACGGCGGGCCAGCAGCGCGATCAGTGCCCCCACCAGCGCTCCGAGGGCGATGGCCCTCGCGGCTCGCCGCCCCTCCGGGCTCATGACCCCGCGATCGCTGAGACGATCCTGTCCAGGTCGTCGTCGGACCCGAACTCGATGACGATCTTCCCCTTCCGCCGCCCCCGCTGGATCCTGACCCGGGTGGCGAGCGCGTCCCCCAGGAGCTCCTCGACCTGCACGGCCCGCGGGTCGGGCTCCGGCGCCGCCCGTTCCGCACCCCGCTCTCCCCCTCCGCGGTAAGTGCGGACGAGCTCCTCCACCTGGCGGACGGAGAGCCCCTCCGCCGCCACGCGGAGGGCGAGCGCCTCCTGACCTTCCACGTCGTCCAGGGCCAGCAGGGCGCGAGCGTGGCCGGCCGACAGCCGCCCCTCCCCCACCAAGCGCTGGACCGGGGGCGGCAGCTGGAGCAGCCGGATCGTGTTCGTGACGTGGGACCGCGAGTACCCCAGGCGCTCCGCGAGCTCGTCGTGCGAGGCACCGAGGTCCTCGAGCAGCTCCTGGAACGCGGCGGCCTGTTCCAGGGGCGAGAGGTCCTCCCGGTGGATGTTCTCGATGATCGCCTCGCGGAGCGAGTCGGTGTCGTCGGTGTCCCTGATCACCGCGGGGATCGTGGCCAGCCCGGCCACCTTCGCCGCGCGTAGACGCCGCTCCCCCGCCACCAGCTCGTACCCGTCCTCGCGCCGCCGCACCACGATGGGCTGGAGGACTCCCACCTCCTGGATCGAGCTGGCCAGCGCCGCGATCCCCTCCTCGTCGAACGCCTCCCTCGGCTGACGGGTGTTGGGGGCGATCGCGGCGAGCGGGATCTCCAGGAGCCCACCTTCCTCGGTCGCCCCCGGGATCAGGGCCGAGAGCCCCCTTCCGAGTCCACCCCGCTGTTTCACGACTCGTCTCCCTTCCTCCGGAAGAGCCCCCGCCTCCTCTTGACCGCCGGCTCGGGCTCCTGCTCGTCCTCGCCGTCGAGGTCCTCCGGGCTGGGCTCGGGGAGAACCACCTCCGGCATGTCCTCGGTCGGCATGGGGGTCTCGACTTCCCGCGGGCCCTGGGCCACCTCCGACGCCAGCGCCCGGTACGCCTCCGCCCCCTTCGACCCGGGGTCGTAGGTCGTGATCGGCTGCCCGTACCCCGGCGCCTCCGACAGCCGCACGCTTCGAGGTATGAGCGTGTCATACACACGGCGCCCGAAGTACTTCCGGACCTCAGCCACGACCTGCTCGGCCAGCTTCGTCCTCGAGTCGTACATCGTCAGCACGATCCCGGTCAGTCGCAGTCTCGGGTTGAGGTTCTGCTGGACGAGCCTCACGTTCCGAAGCAGCTGCCCCAGCCCCTCCAGCGCGTAGTACTCGCACTGGATGGGGACAATCAGCTCGTCGGCAGCGGCCAGCGAGTTCACCGTCAGGAGGCCCAGCGAGGGCGGGCAGTCCACGATCACGTAGTCGTACCCCTCAACCACCCCGTCCAAGGCCCGGGCCAGGCGCATCTCCCTCGAGAACTGGCTCACGAGCTCGATCTCGGCCCCCGCCAGATCGATGGTCGAGGTGATCGCGGAGAGGCCCTCCACCGCCGTCGCCATGATGGCCCGGGCCGCCGGAAGCCCCGCGGCCAGGACCTGATAGGTGGTGATCTCGCGGTCCTGCGGCGAGATCCCCAACCCGGTCGACGCGTTCCCCTGCGGATCCATGTCCACGACCAGGACCCGGGCCCCGGACTCGGCCAGGGCCGCGCCCAGGTTCACGGCGGTGGTGCTCTTCCCCACGCCCCCTTTCTGGTTGGCCACCGCGATAATCCTGCCGCCGGCCTCGGCGGGAGGCTGCTCGAGCGAACCCTCGACTCGAACTTGAGGGTTCGGGGAAGCTGCTGACGGGCCGATGGGGCTCGCCGGCTCCGTGGGTCGTTCCGCCGGCTCGCCCTCACGCTCTGGCCCCGGGGGCTCGGCGGGGGGCTCCACGCCCGGGTCGGAGGGGGCGTGCGGGGACCCCCCGTCCGGCGGGGAAGGCTCCGCGTGAGGCCGCTCGTCGTCGAGGCTCACCGCCGCCCCATGATAACGAGCGGCGACGAGGAATCAAGGACCGAGATCTCCCCGTCCA
Source organism: Actinomycetota bacterium (assembly GCA_036374395.1). GTDB lineage: Bacteria > Actinomycetota > UBA4738 > UBA4738 > CALAEC01 > DASUTW01. The sequence goes on along the minus strand of DASUTW010000305.1, from coordinate 5,130 downwards.
CCCCCGCCGAGCGCGCCGTCCCCACGGGGTCCTCCAGTCCCCGGCCACCGAAGTACACGAGGCGACCGCCGGGCCTGAGGAGGGGAGCGGCCGAGCGCCAGCTCCGTTCCAGGGGGCCGAAGGCGCGGGCGGTGGCCAGGTCGGCCGGGGCCATCAGCCCGGCCCGGACCCGCTCCCCCACCGACTCGACTCGATCAGGGAGCACGCGGACGTTCGCCAGCTCCAGCAGGTCGATGGCGAGCTCCAAGAACCCGACCCGGCGGCGGCGGGACTCGATCAGCACGAACTCGCGATCGGGGAGCGCGATGGCGAGCGGGATCCCCGGGAGGCCGGCACCCGAGCCCACATCGATGCAGCATGCGTCGTCGTCCCGGAAGGCCCGGGTCGCGCGGAGCGAGTCGTCGATGTGCCTCTCCCTGAGGCCCTCCGCGTCGGAGGCGGCGATCAGTCCCATCGGGATGGCCCGGTCCCTGAGGAGCTCCTCGTACTCGTCGAGACGTTTCACGTGGAACCGACCCGGGAGCGTTTCACGTGAAACCTATCGCCGCTTCCGGATCACCACGCGCCGCTTCGGCTCCTGCCCCTCGCTCCCCGACTCCAGCCCGGGGAACTCCGCCACGACGTCGTGCACGATCTTCCGCTCGAAGGGGGTCATCGGCTCCATTGTGTGGCGGCGACCGGACCGCTGGACCTTCTCCGCAGCCTCGCGGGCCCGCTCCACCAGCTGGGCGCGCCGTCGCTTCCGGTAGTCCTCCACATCCACGACGATGCGGCATCGCTCGGCGGTTCGCCGCTGCACGGCCGCCCTGGTCAGCTCCTGGATCGCGTCGAGCGTCTGGCCGTGCCTCCCGATCAGGAGGCCCATCGCGTCAGGATCGCCGGCCGCCACGACGTCGAGGTACTGCACGTTCTCGTGCGTCTCTTCCTCGACCTCAGCCTTCACTCCGAGCCGCTCCATCAGGCCGGCGAGGAAGTCGATGGCCACCCGGAGCTGCTCCTCGGTGGCCTGCCCCAGCAGGGTGCGCCGACGGACCCTGACCACCGCGCCCTTGCTCCCGATCCCCAAGAGGCCCTTCTGGGGCTCCTGGAGGACCTCGACCTGAGCCTCCTGTTCGGTGATGCCGAGCTCCTCGAGGGCGGCCTCGACCGCTTCCTCAACGCTTGCGGCGTTTCTTTCGACCTCTTCCATCTCGACGTCCTCCGCTCTTCCGGGGCTGCGGCTTGGGCTCGGGGTCCTCGCGGTCGCCCTTGGCCGCGGCGGGCTTGGCGGGGGCGGCCTGACCCTCACCGGCCTCGCGCTTCTTGATCATCACGTACTGCTGGCCGATCTGCCACATGTTCGTGGTCACCCAGTACACCAGGACGCCGGCCGGGATCGAGAGGGAGATGAACCCCAGGAAGATCGGCATGATCCGCCCGATCGTCTGGGCTCCCGGCTGCTGGCTCCCGGAAACCGCCTGCATCTGCCTCGTCTGGTAGAAGGTGGAGAGGACCATCAGGGCGATCAACCCATAATATCCCACCAGGTTCAGAGCGCTCCCTTCGGCCCCCCTGGGCGAGCACTGCCGGAAGGCCTCCTCCGACTGGGCCTGTGTGGCCGAGCATGAGAGGTACATCCCCAGGAACGGCTCGCCGTCCTCGATGATCGCCTCGAAGAGGGCCCCGTCCTCGGGGAGGTGGCCCGTCCCCACCGGCGTCTCGCAGCGGAACCGCACCTCACCGCCCTCGCTCTGTGGGGTGCATCGGGTCAGGACGTCCCGGGGCCGGATCGCCTCCCCGTCCCGCTCCTCCCACCCGGAGATCGGGATCGACCTCTCGAAGTTCCCGTCGCCGTCCGTGTCGCACTCCAGCTCGTTCGGGGCCGTCCCGGTGATGCCCGGCTCGCCCACCGGCCGGCAGAACGCGTCCTCCACGGTCCCGAAGGAGACCGGCTCCGCGGGGAGCGCGATCTCGGGCGTGGCCGCCCGCAGCACCGCGTAGAGGGCGAAGAAGACCGGGAGCTGGAGGAGGAGGGGGAGGCAGCCGCCCAGCGGGTTGGCGCCGTGCTCCCGGTAGAGCTTCATCATCTCCTCGTTCAGCTTCTGCCGGTCGCCCTTGTACTTCCGCTGGAGCTCCTTCACCTTGGGCTGGAGGCGTCCCATCGCCTGCATGGAGCGGGTCTGCTTGATGGTGAGGGGGAGCAGCAGCAGCCGCACGGCGATCGTGAGCAGCACGATCGCCACGCCGTACACCGGGATCAGGTCGTAGAGGAAGCTGAGCGCGGAGCCCAGGGTCTGCAGGAGAACGCCGGCGATCTGCTCCATCAGGCGGGCCCCTGTATGACCCCGTCACGCCTCGGGGGTACCTGGTCCACACCGCCCGGGGTGAGAGGGCTGCAGCGGAGCACGCGCCACAGGGCCAGGCCGACTCCCTTGAAGGCCCCGTGCACCCGGATCGCCTCCTCGGCGTACGCCGAGCAAGACGGGTGGAAGCGGCACCGCCCCGCGTAGGCCCCGCGGAAGAGTCTCCGGTAGCCCCGGACGAGGCCCAGGAGGAGGGTTCGAGCGGGCAGGCCGGCCCACCAGAGGGCCCGCCTCACAGCACGCCCGCCCGCGTCAGCACGTCCTCGACCTCCTCGATCAGCTCCGTCGTCGTGGCCCCCTCGATCTCCGGCCGCGCCACCAGGACCGCATCGGCGGACTCCCTCAGCCTCGGGCCCACCGTCTTCCATACCTCCCGGATCAACCGCTTCGCCCGGTTCCTCCGAACCGCCCCGCCCACCGACCTCCCGACAACGACGGCCGTACGGGGGCCCCCGTCGGTCGGAGCCAGGTACAGCGTGAGGCGCCTCGAGCGCAGCGGCCTCCCGCCCATCAGCCCCCGGATCTCGCTCCCCCTGAGGCTACGCGCTGAGGCGGGCACGGCCCTTCGCCCGTCGCCTGGCGAGGATCGCGCGGCCGCCCCGGGTGCGCATACGGGTCCTGAAGCCGTGGCGGCGCTTGCGTCTGCGGTTGCTCGGCTGATAGGTGCGCTTCACGAATACGGGAGTATACGCACCGTGGACCCGGCCGGTCCACGTGGGCGCCGCTGACCTGCGGCGATGCCCGCCGGACCCCGGGGCGCGGCTACGAAGCCGCAGGTCAGCGGCGCCCCATTGCTTTCGGCGTGAGGGGGGTGCTAATATCCGCGTCGCTTCCCTGGGGTCGCCTTCCGGCGGCCCCGTTGCACTTCCCCGGTGGATTTCACACATGTGGAAAGAGGCTGTGGAAAACCTCCCGGGAGGGCTGAGCGACCCCGACGCCCACGACCTGTGGACGAGAGCGGCCGGCGCCGCGCGCGGACGGGTCTCGCCGAGCACCTACGACATGTGGTTCGCCGACGTGCGCGGCCGCCGGCTGGAGGGCGACACGATCGAGCTGGCCACCCCCACCGAGTACGCCCGGGCCTGGCTGTCGTCCCATCACGAGGAGCTGATCCGGAGCGCTGTGACGGAGGCCGCGGGCCGCCCCCTCGACGTCCGGCTCGTGGTGGAGGAGCGGCCCGAGGCCCCGCCGGAGGCCCCCGACGAGCGGCCGGCCTCCGAGGACGTCCCCCCGTACCAGCGCTTCCCCGACCGCTACACGTTCGAGACCTTCGTCCTCGGCCCGTCGAACCGGTTCGCGCACGCCGCGGCGATGGCGGTGGCCGAGGCTCCGCCCTCCAAGGCCTACAACCCGCTCTTCATCTACGGGGGAGTGGGGCTGGGAAAGACCCACCTCCTCTACGCGATCGCCACCCACATGAGCAAGCTGATCGAGGGCGTGCGCGTCAAATACGTCACCTCCGAGGCCTTCGTCACCGAGTTCATCCGTGCCGTCCGGGAGCGGCAGGGCTACCAATTCCAGCGGCGCTACCGCGACGTCGACGTCCTTCTCGTCGACGACATCCAGTTCCTGGCCCGGGCCGAGGAGACCCAGACCGAGTTCTTCCACACGTTCAACGCGCTTCACGGCTCGGGGAGCCAGATCGTCATCGCCAGCGACCGCCCTCCCCAGGAGCTGGCGGGGCTCGAGGAGCGTCTTCGCAACCGGTTCCGCTGGGGGCTCTGCGTGGACGTCCAGCCCCCCGACCTCGAGACGCGGATCGCCATCCTCCAGAAGAAGGCTGAGCGGGACCACATGGAGGTGCCCGACGCCGTCCAGCACTTCATCGCCAACAAGTTCGACATGAACATCAGAGAGCTCGAGGGGGCGCTGCTGCGGGTCGCCGCCTTCGCCTCGCTCTCGGGCGTGAAGGTGGACCTGCCGCTCGCCGAGCGCGCTCTCGAGGACCTGATCCCCCAGACGGGGCAGGAGATCCCCCCGGAGCTGATCATGGAGCAGTCGGCCCAGTACTTCAGCCTCCGGCGCTCGGATCTGGTGTCCAAGAGCAGATCTCGTCCCCTGACCACCGCTCGGCACATCGCCATGTACCTCCTGCGCGAGCTCTCGGGGCTCTCCCTGATCAAGATCGGAGAGCTGTTCGACCGCGATCACTCGACCGCTCTCCACGGGATCAAGAAGATCGAGGCCCTCATGCCCGCCCGCGGCTCGACCTACAGGCAGGTACAGGAGCTCACGAAGACGGTCCGGTCGCTGGCCAGAGGTGGAGGATGAGTTGTGGAGAAGATCGCGGCGTGGCGGCGGGCGGCGCCCGGACGCGCGCCTCATCCCGAGCCCGTCCCCAGGGCGTCCCATGTCAGACCCCCGCGCTACCCTGGGCGGACGATGAGTTCTCCACAGTTCCACAGCCCCTACGACTGTCACTGGTTTGGAAAGGAAGAGAGCGTTTCTCAAGAGCGGGAGGTGGCCTGTGAAGTTCAGGTGTGAACGCGACACGCTGGCTGAGGCGCTGGCGACCGCGCAGCGGGGGGTCTCGACCCGTCCGGGGATCCCCGCGCTGACGGGGGTGATGCTCGAGGCGGGCAGCGAGGGCCTCACCGTCACCACGACCGATCTCGAGGTCACGACGCAGGTGCACGTCCCGGTGGAAGTCTCCGAGGAGGGGAGCGCCCTCGTGCCGGCGAGGCTCGTCGCGGAGATGGTGAAGTCCCTGCCCCCGGACGACGTCGACATCTCGGCGGACGGCTCGATCGCCCGGGTGACCTGCCGCAGCTTCGAGGGCACCCTGCGC
>DASUTW010000304.1:0-2414 GCA_036374395.1 Actinomycetota bacterium | reverse complement strand
CTACGTCGAGGAGGTCATCGACCCGGAGACGGGGGGGCCGGTGGACTACGGGGAGCAGGGAGAGCGGGTGGTGACCTCGTTCGGGCGGGGGTTCATCCCGGTGCTGCGGTACCGGACGCGGGACCTGGTGGTGAAGGTGCCGGGCGCAGGATGCGCATGCGGCCGCACCTTCGACCTCTACGACGGCGGCATCCGGGGGCGCGTGGACGACATGAAGCTCGTGCGGGGGACGAACGTCTACCCGCGGGCGGTGGAGGCGATCGTCCGCGAGATCCCCGAGATCGATGAGTTCCAGATCCACCTCTACACGGCGGAGGGGATCCGGGACGAGATCGAGGTCCTGGTGGAGATCCCCGACGAGGGGGCCGATGTGGACGGGATCTTGGCCAGGCTGGGGAAGGAGCTGGCCGATGCGCACGAGTCGCTGCGGTTCGGCGTGCAGCGGGCGGAGACGGGGTCCCTGCCCCGCTTCGAGCTGAAGGCCAAGAGGCTCGTGGACGAGCGAGAGGTGATCGGCGGCGAGGGGGAGCGGCGTGGCTGACATGGGTGAGGCCCAGCGCGAGCTGGCCGAGATCTACGAGCGGCTGAAGACGGTGCTGTCCGAGCGCGGGGACGAGCTCGCGCCCTACGAGGAGCGGAACGCGCTGAAGGCGCTGGCCGCGCTGTGGCGGGTGGCGAACGGGCTCGACCTGGATCCGGGCCAGCTCTACGACCTGGGCGCCTGACCCCGCGGCACGGCGCGCCAGGCGTGCGCGCCGACGAGCGCGACCGCGAGCGTCACCGTGAGGTTTCCCACGAGCGCGCCGATCGATCCCGCGACCACGGCGACCGCGAGGCTCGCGCCGCGCAGGTCCGCCGCGAGCAGTGCGTGGCGGAGGCCGGCCAGCGCCAGGAGCGCGGCCAGCGCCCAGACGGGCAGCAGCCCCAGGATTGCTGGGGCCTGCGGAGCGAAGAAGAGGCCCAGGGCGAGGAGCGCTCCCCCGAGGAGAAGGTTCATCCGGGCGGTCCGCGCGCCGAGACGGACGTGCGCGGTGAGGCCTCCGGCGCCGTGGCACATGGGCATCCCGCCGATCAGGCCGGCGACGACGTTCCCCAGGCCGCAGGAGAGGCAGACGCGCGAGGGGGTGACCCGGTCGGCTCTCGGCCCGAAGTACTCGTGGGCCAGGTCGTCCACGGCCACGACCGCGTTCCCGAACGTGAGCGGGAGCTGAGGGATCACGAGCAGCACGAGCGCCTCCCCGAACGCGCCCCCGGAGGGAAGGGAGAGCGAGGGCAGGTGGAGCGAGGGAGGGGCGAGCTCCGCGCCCGCCGCGAGCCAGGCGGCCAGCGCGCCCCCGGCCAGGACCCCCAGGGCCACCTCGTAGCGCCCGGCCCGGGCCGCCCACCAGAGGCCTCCGAACGCCGCGACGGCCAGCAGGGCGGGCCAGGGCGAGGGCGGCGTGCCCCGGAACACCGCCGGGGGGTCGAGGACGAGGCGCGCCGAGGCCAGGACCAGGAGCATCCCGACCCCGACCTGCAGCGCACGGACCACGGGTTTCGTGAACACGCGGGCCACGCGATCGGCGACCCCGCGGAACGAGAGCAGGAGCAGCACGAGGGCGATCTCCAGGCCCGCCGCGTGGATGACCTCGGGCGCCACCCGCGAGGCGACCGCCACCGCGGCCAGAGCCTTGAGGGGCTGGACGGGGAACGGGACCCGGAAGGCGACGCCGGCGGCGAGCACGAGGACGCCGGCCCCGATCAGCACGGCCCCGGGGTCGAGGCCGTTGACGAGGATGAGGGCCGCGGCCAGCGGGACGAGCACGCCGAGATCGGCGAGGCTTCCCGCGGCGTCGCCCACGAGGCGCCGGTCCATGGGCTCGAGTCTGGCACGAGGTCGCTCGGCGCGCGTCGCGGGATCCCTGCCTATCATGAGCGCGATGGGACATCGGGCCGCGGTGCTGACCGTGAGCGACGGCGTCTCCCGAGGCGTCCGGGAGGACGCCTCGGGAGACGCCGTCGAGGCGCTGCTGCGCGACGCGGGCTACGCCGTGCGCCGGGGCGTCGTGCCCGACGAGCGCACGGAGATCGAGACGGTGCTGCGGGAGCTCTCCGCCGGGGCGGAGCTGGTCGTGACGACCGGGGGCACCGGCCTCGGACCGCGGGACGCGACGCCCGAGGCCACGCGCGCCGTGATCGAGCGGGAGGTCCCGGGCCTGGCCGAGGCGATGCGCGCGACGGGCCGCGCCTCGACCCCGATGGCGGACCTGTCCCGCGGGGTGGTCGGGTCCGTGGGGGCCTCGCTGATCGTGAACCTGCCGGGGAGCCCCGCCGGGGCCGTGGAGAGCCTGGGGGCCGTCCTGCCGGTTCTTCCGCACGCCCTCGATCTCCTCGCGGGCCGGGGGGAGCACGAGCCCAGCGGGACGAGGCGGGGC
>DASUTW010000303.1:0-15108 GCA_036374395.1 Actinomycetota bacterium | reverse complement strand
CGCGGGTGAGCCAGTCCGGCTCACCCGCGGCCGCTCCCCCAGACCTTGACGAGCGCTGATGGCCGACCAGACGGACACCAGACCCCCCGAGCCGGGTAAGACGTCGCCCGGCGGCTTCCAGCGGGGCCTCATGCGGGTGCCGGTCCGATCGATCATCCTCTGGATCCTCTCGATCGGCCTGGGGATCTTCATCATCTGGGGGACGAGCCGCACCCTCTCGCTCGAGGTGAGCACGTTCAGCGGCAACGGCTGGAAGCGGCTCATCAGCGACGGTGTGGCCCGGGGCGCGATCTACGCGCTGATCGCGATGGGCTACACGCTCGTGTACGGCATCCTGTTCATGATCAACTTCGCCCACGGCGAGGTGTTCATGAGCGGGGCCTTCACCGCGTTCTTCATGGCGAGGTGGCTCGCGCAGACGGGGTTCCTGAACGACAACCCGGTCATCTCGCTGCTGATCCTCTTCGCGATCTCGATGACGGTCTCGATGATGCTCGCGGTCGTGCTCGAGCGCGTCGCCTACCGGCCGCTGCGGGGCGCTCCCAGGCTCGTGCCGCTCATCACCGCGATCGGGGCCTCGCTGTTCCTCCAGAACACCTTCCGAGGGTTCTACGGCGCCAGCGCTGAAGCGTACCCCACGATCGACCTCCTCGCGGGATCGATCGAGATCCTCGGCTGGCCCATGAGGAAGATTCAGCTCGTGGTGGTCCTCGCCGCCGGGGCGCTGATGCTGGGCCTGTTCCTCTTCATCAGGAAGACGAGGACCGGGCGGGCGATGCGCGCGGTGGGTGAGGACAAGGAGATCGCGGCCCTCATGGGCATCGACGTGGACCGTACCATCATGAGCACCTTCGCCATCGGGGGCCTCCTGGCCGGGGCGGCCGGGATCCTCTTCGTGTACCTGTTCCGCGGCGGCGCGGTGAACTTCTTCATGGGCTTCTTCCCGGGGATCAAGGCGTTCACGGCCGCGGTCCTCGGAGGCATCGGGAACGTCGTGGGCGCCGGCGTCGGGGGGCTGCTGCTCGGGGTCTTAGAGGCGGTGGGGCCCTTCCTCCTCCTGGAGGGCTTCAACGTGCCGTCGCCGAACCAGCTCCAGCTCGTGATCGCGTTCAGCATCCTGGTGCTCGTGCTGATCTTCCGGCCCGGCGGGCTGCTCGGCTCTCCGGACGAGGAGCGCGCGTGATGGCGGTCCCCGCGAGGGCGACGGTACGGCGAGACCCCAACATCAGGGAGACGTCGTCCTGGCTCAACCGGAGCCTGGTCACGACCGGGCTCGTGGGCGGCGCGGGCGCCCTGTACTTCATCGCCGTGGGGATGGTGGAGAAGTTCCAGGCCCTCAACGTCCTCACGAACGTGCTCGCGCTCGGCAGGACGCTCCTCATCATCACCTTCCTCGTGGTCGGGTACGTGGCCGCGAGGAGGCTCGAGCGCCAGGGCCACGAGGCGGCGGGGCTGCGTCTCTCGGGGGGCGTCGTGGCGGGCGCCGTCGCGGGCGCCGTCGCGGCGGTCGTCTTGCTGTTCGTCGACCTGATCGGGGTGGAGCACGTCCGGCGGATGTTCCAGGCCTTCACGCCGACCCTCGTCAACAACGTCCTGTCCTTCGGGCAGAGCGTGATGATCGGCGTTCTGGCCCTGCTGGTCGGGGGGGCCGCGCTCGGGCTCGGGGGAGCCGGGCTCCAAATCTTCCCGCCCCGCCTGCGCCGCGCCACCACGATCGGCCTGCTCACCGCCCTCATCGTGAGCCTGGCGCACACGTTCATCATCGCGGTGTTCCGCAACCTCGAGTCGAACTTCGGCATCGACATCCCGCTCACGTGGCTGTTCACGGGGACCGGTCTCGCCTATTCGGGGCTGGTCCTGATGTTCGCGGCCGGGTTCGCGTTCTCCTGGTGGCGGACCCGGCCGGAAGCGGCTCCCGAGACCAGGAGGCCCGAGGAGCTGACGGGGGAGCGGACGCTGCTCGATCTCGTCCGGGGCCGCCCGCTCAGGATCCTGGGCTGGCTGGCCGTGGCGGCCCTGCTGATCCTGATGCCGTTCATCGTGGGCCAGTTCCTCAGCCAGGTGATCAACACGGTCGGGATCTACGTGCTCCTCGGGCTCGGCCTCAACATCGTCGTCGGGTTCGCGGGGCTGCTGGACCTCGGCTACGTGGCGTTCTTCGCGGTTGGCGCCTATGCCACGGCAATCCTGACCTCCACCGCCTCGTTCCTGGAGGGCCCGTTCAACTTCTGGGTGGCCCTGCCGCTGGTCCTGCTGATCGCGGTCTTCAGCGGCATCCTGATCGGCGCCCCGGTCCTGAGGCTGCGAGGCGACTACCTGGCGATCGTCACCCTCGGGTTCGGGGAGATCGCCCGGGTGTTCATCGCGTCGATCTGGCTGCAGGACTTCCTCGGGGGGGCGCAGGGGATCCTGCGCATCCCCGGACCCCCGTTCTTCGGCGTCAACCTGCGCGACCCGCTGAACCTCTACTACATCATCCTGGCCTTCTGCATCATCGCCGCGTTCGTCGCCTGGCGGCTGAAGGAATCCCGGGTGGGACGAGCGTGGGCGGCGATGCGCGAGGACGAGACCGTCGCCGAGGCGATGGGCATCAGCGTGATCAACTACAAGCTGCTGGCGTTCGCGATCGGCGCCGGGGTGGGCTGCCTGGGTGGCGCCTTCTTCGCCATCCAGGTGGGGTCGGTGTTCCCGAACTCGATGGACCTCCTCGTCTCGATCAACGCGCTGTCCGTGATCGTCCTCGGAGGCATGGGGAGCATCCCCGGGGTCGTCCTCGGCGCGTTCGGGCTCGTCGGCCTTCCCGAGCTCCTCCGAGAGTTCGAGGAGTTCCGGCTCCTGATCTACGGCGCCGTCCTCGTGGCCCTGATGATCCTCAAGCCCGAGGGGCTCCTGCCCGAGGTCCGCAGGCGGCAGGAGCTGCACGAGCGCGAGCTCGAGGAGGAGCAGTACGAGGATCGGGTGGGCGAGGGGGCCGAGCCGGTGCTCCGGGCCGAGGCATCCGACGACGAGGAGACGACGTGACCGACCAGCTGCTGGTCGTCAAGGACCTGGTGAAGCACTTCGGGGGGGTCCGCGCGGTGGACGGGGTGGACTTCCACGCCGACGAGCGGGAGATCGTCAGCGTGATCGGCCCCAACGGCGCCGGCAAGACCACGCTGTTCAACGTCGCCACCGGCTTCTACGAGGCCGACAGCGGCACGATCGACTTCGACGGCTTCAACCTTCTGGGCCTGAAGCCCAACCGCATCACCGCGCTCGGGATCGCCAGGACGTTCCAGCAGATCCGCTTGTTCCCCAACCTGACCGTGCTCGAGAACGCCATGGTGGGGCAGCACGCCCGGACCCGCTCGGGGGCCTTCGGGGCGATCTTCCGTCCCCCGTGGACGAGACGGGAGGAGCGCGAGATCGCGGAGCGGGCGCGCGAGGTGCTCGCGTTCTTCGGCGACAGCCTGCTGCCGTACGAGAGCATGATGGCGTTCGAGCTGTCCTACGCGGATCGCCGGCGCCTGGAGATCGCCCGGGCCATGGCCACGCACCCCAAGCTCCTCCTGCTCGACGAGCCGACGGCCGGCATGAACCCGGTCGAGAAGCACGGGCTCGTCACGCTGATCGGGCGGCTGCGCGAGGAACAGGGCTTCACCGTGGTCCTCATCGAGCACGACATGCCCGTGGTGAAAGGGGTGTCGGACCGCGTCGTGGCCCTCGACCACGGCCAGGTGATCGCGGAGGGATCGTACGACGAGGTCTCCAACAACGAGCAGGTCATCGAGGCTTACCTGGGGAAGAAGAAGGCGGTGGAGTCGGCGTGAACGACGATGGTCGGCGGGCGGCTTCAGGGACCCCGCTCATCGAGCTGCGCGGGGTGTACACGAGCTACGGGCTCGTGGAGGTGCTCCGGGACATCACGCTGGAGGTTCGCGAGGGCGAGATCGCCTGCCTGCTGGGAGCGAACGCCGCGGGGAAGACGACGACGCTCAAGACGATCCTGGGCATGGTGAAGCCGACGGCCGGCGAGGTCTACCTGCGGGGCGAGCGGATCGACGGCGAGAACACCCAGCGGATCGTGGCGCAGGGGCTGACGATGGTGCCCGAGGGGCGGCGGCTCTTCGGGAAGATGTCGGTCCGGGAGAACCTCGAGATCGGAACCCAGCTCCGAAAGGACGAGGATGGGATCCAACGCGACATGGAGCGGGTCCTGACCCTGTTCCCGCGGCTCCGAGAGCGCCTCGACCAGAAGGCGGGGACGCTCTCGGGGGGCGAGCAGCAGATGTGCGCGATCGGGCGGGCGCTCATGGCCGGGCCCAAGGTCCTCCTGATGGACGAGCCCTCGATGGGCTTGGCCCCGATCCTCGTGGAACAGGTCTTCGAGGTGATCCGGGAGATCAACAACCAGGGGACCACGATCTTCCTCGTGGAGCAGAACGCGAACATGGCCCTCTCGATCGCCCACCGCGGGTACGTCCTGCAGACCGGTCAGGTGGTCATGTCCGACACCGCCAAGACCCTGAGGGAGAACCCCAAGACCCGCGAGGCCTACCTCGGCGAGCTGACCGAGTAGTGCGTCGGAAGGTCCCGCCGCCCCCGTGACCCTCTCCATCGTCGATGCGACACGCCTGGCCGAGCTGCTGCCGATGGGCGCGGCCGTGGACGCGCTCGAGGTGGCGTTCGGCGGGACCCTCCCCCAGGCCCCGCTCCGGTCGCACGTGAAGGTGGGGGAGGCCGACCTGCTCCTGATGCCCGCGGTGGAGAGGGGTGGGGGAGCCGGGGTGAAGCTCGTCACGGTGAATCCGGAGAACCCGGACCGAGGGTTGCCGCTGATCCACGGCGTGTACGTCCTGTTCGCCCCGGGCTCGCTGGAGCCCGCGGCGGTCGTGGACGGTGCGGCGCTCACGGGCATCCGGACGGCGGCGGTCTCGGGGGTCGCCACGCGCCACCTCGCCCGGCCCGACGCCTCGCGCCTCGCGATCTTCGGGGCGGGGACACAGGCCCGGACCCACCTCGAAGCGATGATCGCCGTCCGCCCGATCGAGCGACTCACCGTGGTGTCGCGAACGGCGGAGCGAGCCCAGGACCTCGTGGAGAGAGCCCGTGATCTGGGACTCGACGCTCGCGTGGGGGAGCCCTCCGACGTGCGCGAGGCCGACGTCGTGTGCACCTGCACGACGAGCCCGACGCCCGTCTTCTCCGGAGGAGAATTGTCCGACGGCGTCCACGTGAACGCCGTGGGTGCCTACACGCCCGACACGCGGGAGCTCGATGCCGAGACCCTCCGGCGAGGGCGGGTCGTGGTGGAGACGCGGGAGGCGGCGCTGGCCGAGGCTGGCGACCTCCTGCTGGCGATCGAGGAGGGCGCGTTCTCGGCGGACGCCATCGTCGCCGACCTGGCGGAGGTGGTCCGGGGGGCCGAGGTCCGCACCTCGGACGGCGACGTCACCGTCTTCAAGTCGGTGGGGGTGGCCTTCGAGGACCTGGCGGTGGCCCGCGCCGCCGTCGATCGGCTGGAGGAGACCGAGTGAGGGCCGCGGACGTCGTGATCGTGGGAGGCGGGTGCGTGGGCGCCAGCGCCGCCTACCACTTGACGGCCGGGGGGGCGGGTTCGGTTCTCCTGCTGGAGCGAGCGGATGACCTGGGCACGGGCTCCACGGCCGCGGCGGCCGGCGGGTTCCGCTATCAGTTCGGCAGCGAGGTGAACGTGCGGCTGTCCCTGGCCAGCATCCCGATGCTGATCCGGTTCGAGGAGGAGCACGGCATCCCGCTGGACGTGCACCAGGACGGGTACCTCCTCCTGGTGCGCGACGAGCCGTCGTGGGAAGGGTTCCGTCGCGCGGCCGACATGCAGCGAGGCCTGGGCGTCCGCGTCGAGCTGCTGACCGGAGCCGAGGCCGCGGAGCTGATCCCGGGCCTGGTGGTGGACAACGTGGTGGGGGCGACCTTCGGCCCAGACGACGGGATCGCCGACACCTCAGGGCTCACGCACGGCTACGCGACGCTGGCGCGGAGGGCAGGGGCGGAGATCGAGACGGGAGTGGACGTCGCCGAGCTCCTCACCGAGGGAGACCGGGTCACGGGCGTGAGAACCGAAGCGGGAGAGGTGATCTCGGCTGGGGCCGTCGTCAACGCGGCGGGACCGTGGGCCGGGCGGCTCGCGATCACCGCCGGGGTGGATCTACCGCTGGACCCGATCCCCCGCAACGTGGTGGTGACCGGCCCGTTCCCGGGAGCCCCGGAGCGCCGGACGCTGGTCGTGGACACCCCCACCAGCTTCTACTTCCACCGCGAGGGACCTGGTGTGCTGATGGGCATGGGCTCCCGGGCCGAGCAGCCCTCGTTCGACATTTCGGTCGATCAAACCTTCGTCGCCGACGAGATCCTGCCCACTGCGATGCGCGTGTTCCCCCCGATCGAGGAGGCGGGGATCGAGCACACGTGGTGCGGGCTCTACGAGATGACGCCCGATCGGCACCCGATCCTGGGGGAAGCCGTGCGGGGCCTGTACCTGGCGAACGGCTTCAGCGGCCACGGGTTCCAGCACTCGCCGATCGTGGGGAAGCTGCTGGCCGAGATGATCGTGGAGGGCGCCGCCTCCACAGTGGACGTCTCCTCGCTCTCCCTGGACCGGTTCGAGCGGGGACGCCCCGTGGTGGAGACCCACGTCATCTGATGGACGCCGACGTCGTCGTCGTCGGGGCGGGCGCCGTCGGGTCGGCGGCCGCTCGCGAGCTGGCCCGCCGTGGTCTCGACGTGATCGCCCTGGAGCGCTTCCGGATCGGCCACGACCGCGGCTCGAGCCACGGCGACGCGCGGATCTTCCGACACTCCTACGACGCTCCGGACTGGGTCCGCATGATGAAGGAGGCGATGGGTCTCTGGGCCGAGCTCGAGGATGAGGCGGGGGAGGAGCTGCTGACGCGGACGGGCGGGATCGACCTCGACGCCCCGCCCGAGAACGCGACGTCGCTCGATGCCGAGGGCATGGGCTACGAGGTGCTGTCCGGCGCCGCCGTGATGGAGCGCTTCCCCTCCCTGAGCCTCGCACCGGAGGAGGAGGTGCTGTTCCAGGCCGACGCCGGGATCGTCCACGCCGACCGGGCGTGGCGGGCGCTGGTGGAGGGAGCCCGCCGGGCGGGCGCGGAGGTCCGGGAGGGCGTCCAGGTGGTGGAGCTGAGGGCGGACGAGGATGGGGTGGAGGCCCGCACCGATGGGGGAACGATCTCGGCGCGCGTCGGCGTCGTAGCCGCCGGGTCGTGGGCCCTCGATCTCCTCCGGCCGGTCGGCATCGCCGTCCCGGCGCGCGTCACCCGCGAGTCCCCAGCCTACTTCGAGTCCGAGCCACCGCCGGTCGTCGTCGTCGACTGGCACGGCGAGCATCTCACTTACGCGCTGCCCAGCCCGGGGTTCGGGCTGAAGGCGGCGGAGCACCACGCCGGGCCCGAGGTCGATCCCGACGACTGGGGCGGTCCCGACGAAGCCTCGGTGGCCCGGGTCCGAGCCTGGGTGGCGGAGCGCTTCGCCCCGATGGATCCGAGGCCGCTGCACGCGGAGGCGTGCCTGTACACCACGACCGCCGACGAGCGGTTCGTCCTAGAGCGGCACGGGGCCGTGGTCGTCGCCTCCGCGTGCAGCGGCCACGGCTTCAAGTTCGTCCCCTGGTCGGGCGCCCGAGCCGCCGAGCTCGCCTTGAGGAGGTCATGACCGGCCGGGCGAAGCTGATAGCCGGCGTGGCCGCCGGGACGGTAGCGGTGTTCGTGTTCCTCGTGCGGGGAGGCCCGAGCCAGGAGCCCGAGCTGGGCCGCCGCTCCCTGTCGGGCCCGACGGCGTCGCCGTCTCCCTCGCCCGAGCCGCCCGGCCCGGCGCTCCGCGTGCGGGTGGGAAGGGTGTCGGCCGTGACGATCCACGGGCGCCCCCGGCGCCCGCGCCTGCGGGCCGCCCGACGAGGCGTCGAGCGCACGATCGAGGAGCTGTACACGAGGGGGTTCCTGGAGCCGGTCGCGGGCGGGGCGTCTCCCCGCGTCGACGACCTGTTCGTCCCGCAGACGCGGAAGCAGGCTCGCCGGGACCGCGAGGTCCTGACCCTGGGCAAGGCCTCGTCTCGGATCACGACCCTCCGGGCGCCCCGCGCTCGACTCAACCTGCGGGTCCTCACGGATCGCGGGCGCCGGCCCACCGCCGTGCTGGCTCGGGCGCGCTTCGCGGCGAGGGCCTTCCGGGCCGGGATCGAGGACGAGATCCGGCACCGCGGGTCGTACCTGCTCCGACGGGCGGCGGGTCGCTGGCGGATCGTGTCCTACGACGTCCGGGGACGGATCCCATCGGCCGGGAAGGTGGCCCGGCCGATGGGGGCGCCGGCGACGCGCCGGGGGGTGCTCTTCATCCTTGCGATCGGCAGCGACGCCCGCCCCGGGGAGCGCGTCGCCGGCGCCCGCGCAGACTCCCTTCACATCATCGGCGTCAACCTCAGGAAGGGGAGCGCGGGCATCGTGGGGATCCCTCGCGACTCGTTCGTGCCGATCCCCGGCGTCGGGACCCGCAAGATCAACGAGGCGCTCTTCTACGGGGGCCCGGAGCTCACGGTGCGGACGGTGGAGCGGCTGAGCGGCATCCGGATCGGCGCCTACCTGCTCACGGGCTTCCAGGGGTTCCGCGCCGCGGTGACCGGCGTGGGCGGCGTACGGACCGTGATCCCCTACGCGATGAGCGACGCGGCCTCCGAGGCGTTCTTCCGTCCCGGCCGGAGGCGTCTCGGGGGTCGGGGGGCGTTAGCGTTCTCCCGCAACCGACATGACGCCCCCGGCGGCGACTTCGGGCGGTCGCTGAACCAGGGACGGCTGCTGATGGCTACGCTGCGGGAGTTCCGGTCCGATCTGCGGAGGGACCCGGCCGCGCTGGTGCGGTGGGTGGCCGTCGGCGCCCGGAACCTCCAGACGGACCTCAGCCTCCAGGACACCTTGGGACTGCTGCTGGCCACCACGAGCGTGGACCCCGGGAAGGTCCGGAACACCGTGGTCTCGGGGAGCGGGGCCATGGTCGGAGGGCAGAGCATCGTGCGTCTGGGCTCGGGGGCACAGGCCACGTTCCGGGACCTCCGGTCCGACGGCCTCTTGAACGGCCGCTAGGCAAGCATGTCGACGCGGGCCCCGTGCTCGTCGGCGGTGACCCTGAGCCGGTCCCCGGTTCGCAGCAGGTCGTAGGCCGCGTCGTCCAGCACGACCACGGGACAGGCGGACCCGTAGAGCTCCGAGGCCACGACGCTTCCCAGGGCGACGATCGGGTCCGGCTCCCCGAGCACCAGGGCGGCGGGGGCCGTCCCGGTCCGTATGGCCTCGGCCAGGACGCTGGAGGCGCTGCTGGAGCCTCGTCCCGACGGCATGGCCACGACGCGCCCCGAGAGGACCTCGCCGCGCTGAGGGTGGTGCGCGTCGACCACCTCGCCGGTCACCGGGTCCATCCCGCCCCAGAACGAGAGCGGCTCCCGGAGCACGAGCAGGACCCCCTCGGCCATCCCCGAAGCCAACGCCCGTCCCTCAGCCACGCCACAGCTCCTCGTCGACGGTGACGCGCCCGGCCAGCGCCGACCGCACGCACTCCTCGAGGCTTCCGAAGACGGTGGCGATCCCGAGGTTCCCCGGGGCATAGTAGGCCCACTTCCCGGAGTTGGTCATCACCACGCCTCCGGGTGGCATGATCGGGGTCACGTAGGTGCACGTGTCGGTCACGATGCGGACGCCGGCGGCCTCGATGGGCGCCAGCCAGCCCCTCGACTCGACCTCGGCCAGGACGTCCCTCCCCGTCGAGACGTAGCACTCGACGTCCGGGTGGATCCGCCCCCCTTCCAGGGCTTCGAGGAGCCCCCGGAACTCCTCCACCGAGAAGTGGGGGGTGCCGAGGCTGACCCCGGTCAGCCGCTCGCCGCGGGAGGTCGTGAGCTCCTCCCGCGCGGCCCGGAGCCGTTCGGGGCCGATCGTCTCCTCGCGGAGCGGGGGCCGGCCGCCGAGCGCCTCGTCGAGCGTGGGCGCCTCGGGCGTCAGCCCCACGGCGTGGAAGAGCGCCACCGAGCCCGACGACGCGGCGGCGGCGCCGAGCGCCTTCAGGTCGTCCTCGGAGGCGTCGCCGGGCAGGCCCACGAGGACGGGCACCCGGGAGCCCGACGCCCTCCCCACCACGTGGCCGACGAGGGGGTAGAGGACCGGATCGCCCAGCAGCCCCGAGCCGATCCCCTCGACGCGGAACATGATCTCGCCTCGACGGTGCTCGTCGAGGTGGAGGCCCGCCTCGGGGACGCGCCCGGTGATCGCCGCGCAGATGTCGAGGAAGTCGCCGTAGCGATCGGTGCGGGCCCCAAGGACCGAGTTGGCGAAGACGATCGCGTTCGACTCGGCCCAGGCCACGTGCTCGCCGAGGGCCGGCCTCGCCTCGGGGAGCTGATAGGGGGCGCAGGTCCACGTGGGCCGGCATCCGAGCTCCACGTAGGCGTCCATCAGGGAACGGGCGTGGCGGGCCGTCTCGGGATCGCCCCGGTAGCGCTCGGGATGGAGGAGGTCCAGCGAGGCCACGTTGAGGGTGGTCGGGACGGCCACGCGGCCGCCTCCGTCCACCATGCGTCGGGCGAAGTCCAGGCCGGCCCGCCCGTGGTAGAGGCAGCCGTCGATGTGGGCCCGCGTCACGTCGCGGAGGCCCGCCGCCCCCTGCGCCCGGGCCATCCGGACGAGGATGCGCATGGCGAGGCTGCCGGCCTCGCCGTGGGCCCCGTCGAGGAGCTCGCGGTCCCGGTCGTCGAGGCGGACGTCCACCTTAGGTGGGGAGGTCGCGGCCGAGGCCCGCCGCCTCCGCCCGCTCCAGCGCCAGCGATGCGACCGCGGCGTCCTGCACGCCCACGCCCGTGAGGTCCGCGACCGTGATCTGGCTGTCGTCCGTGCGTCCCGGGTGGTCGCCGCTGACGAGGTCTCCGAGCTGCGCCGCCACGCGGTCGCGCGTCAGGGCGCCGGCCTCGAGCGCGTGGTGAAGCTCGCCCTTCTCGGCGGCCTGTTCAAGGTCGTCCACCACTACGAGGTCGGCCCGGGCCAGGACGTCCACGTCGAGCTCCTGCTTGGCGGGTCCGTCCGAGCCGAGAGCGGTGACGTGAACCCCGGAGGAGAGCCAGTCGGCACGCACGAGGGGCTCGCGGGCCGGGGTGGCGGTGACGACGAGATCGGCCTCCCGCACGGCCGACTCGACGTCCGGGGCCACCTCGACGTCAGCCCCCAGCTCGTCCCGCATCTCCTCGGCGAACCGCCGGGCGTTGGCGGGGTCACGGCTCCAGGCCTCGATCCGGGGGAGGGCCCGCACGTCGGCCAGGGCCCGCAGCTGGAACCGGGCCTCGAGCCCGGCACCGATCATGGCCACCTTCGACAGGGGGTCCCTGGCCAGATGCCGCGCGGCGAGGGCGCCGGCGGCGCCCGTCCTGAGGTCGGTGAGGTACCCGTTGTCGAGCAGGAGCGCCGCCGGCGCCCCCGTCTCCGCGCTGAACACGAGGACGAGCCCCGTCCCCACGGGCAGGCCCCTCGACGGGTTGTCGTACCAACCCCCGGCCACCTTGATGGCGAAGTGCGAGGCGCCCCGCATGTGAGCTCCCTTCACGTGCACGTCTCCGTTGAACTCCTGGAGGTCGAGGTAGATCACCCCCGGGAGGCGCGCCTCGCCGCGGGCCAGGGCGGCGAAGGCCTCGGCCACCGCCTCCAGGGCTTCCTTCGACGAGACCGAGCGGCGGATCTCCTCCTCGGACAGCAGGAGCATCAGGCCCCCTCCAGGGCGGCGTCGAGCGCCTCGAGGGCCCGGCCCACGTCATCCTCGTCGTTGTGGAGGTGCGGCGAGAACCGGAGGCCGCCGAGGCGAGGAGCGACGAAGACGCTTCGCCGGGCCAGGGCGCCGGCCAGCTCGAACGGATCCCGTCCCGGGAAGCGCGCCGCCACGATCGTCCCTCGGCCGTCGGGATCCTCCGGTGTGAGCGGTTCCGCGCCCCGGACCCTCAGCCCCTCGGCCAGGAGGGCGCACAGCCCACGGTCGTGCTCGTGGATCTTCTCGATCCCCACGTCCAGGAGGTAGCGGGTCGCCGCGCCCAGCGAGATCCCGGCCTCGTAGGCCACCGTCGCGTACTCCATCCGCCGGCCACCCTCCGCCAGCGAGATGCGCGTGGCGTCGAAGGCCATCGCCCCCTCGCCGGTCGTCCGCCAGCCGACGAACGGCGGGCGGAACCGCTCGGCGACCTCCGGTCGCAGGTACGCGAACGCGGCGCCCGGCACTCCCGTGAGCCACTTGTAGGCGCTGGCGATCACGACGTCCTGGTCGGTGGAGCGCACGTCGAGCGGGACGGCTCCCGATGACTGCGTGGTGTCGAGGATCAGGAGGGCATCGTGCGCGTGGGCCAGCTCGGACAGCGCGGTCGGGTCGAGCAGATGGCCGGTGGCGTACTGCACGTGGCTCACGCAGATCGCCGCCGTCCGCTCGTCCACGAGCTCGGCCACCCGGTCCAGCGTGAGCCGAAGCGGATCCTCCATCGCCCGCACCAGCCGGACCTCGAGCCCCTCGTCCTCCGCCAGCCGCAGCCAGGGGTACGTCACGCTGGGGAACTCGATGTCGATCGAGACGACGTTCTCACCCTCGCCGGGGCGGAGCCACCAGGCCACCTGGCAGAGGGCCTCCGTGGCGCTCGTCATGACGGCGATGTCGTCGGCGTCACACCCGAGCAGCGCTGCGGCCGAGCCTCGGACGCCCTCGTACACGCGGTTCTCGGCCTCGTCGTCGAGGTTGATCGTGCCGAGGTGCACGACCTCGTCCTCGAAGCGGCGCATCTCCTCGCGGACGGGCCGGGCCGTCAGCGAGATCGACGCCGAGTTGAGATAGGTCGTCCCGTCGGGGACCGGGAAGTGGTCCTGGGGCACGAGGGAGCCGCTCATGGCCTTCCTTCCGCTCCGGTCAGTCGTCCTCGGGCGTCTCCAGGATCCGCTCGAGATCGGCGAGGGCCCGGTCGACGTCGGAGACGTCGTTGTAGAGGTGCGGGGAGATGCGGACGCCCCCGAGCCGGGGCCCGGCGATCACGCCCGCCTGGATGAGCCGTTCCACCAGCCGCTCGGGACGCCTCCCGGGGAATCGGGCGGTGGCGATGCTGCCGCGGGGCACCTCCCGGGGCGCCGAGATCAGCGTCCCCCCGAGCTCCTCCAGGCCCGCGGCCACCTTGTCGGTGAGCCCAAGGTCGTGCTCGAGGATCCGGTCCACGCCGAGCCCCAGGATGTACTCGATCGCCTCGCCCAAACCGATGCCCGAGGGGTAGGCAACCGTCGAGTACTCGAGCCGCCGCGCCCCCTCCGCGAGCGGCATCCGCGTGGCGTCGAAGTCCGGGGGGTTGGGCGTGCTCCTCCAGCTGATCAGGGGAGGCAGGAACCGCTCCGCGATCCGTGGGTGCAGGTAGCAGATCGCCGCCCCGAACGTGGCGCACAGCCACTTGTACCCCCCGCTGACGAGCACGTCTACGTCGGCCTCCTGCACGTCGATCGGGACCACCCCCGCCGACTGCGTGGCGTCCACCACCGCAAGCGCGCCGTGGGCGTGGGCCAGGTCGGCCAGCGCCCGCAGATCGAGCAGGTGGCCGGTCGCGTACTGCACGTGGCTCACGCTGATCGCCGCCGTCCGGTCGTCCACGAGCTCGGCCACCCTGTCCAGCGTGAGCCGGAGCGGATCCTCGAGCGCGCGCACCAGCCGCACCTCGAGGCCGGTCTCCTCCGCCACCCGCATCCACGCGTACGTCACGCTGGGGAACTCGATGTCGATCGAGACGACGTTCTCGCCCTCGCCGGGGCGGAGCCACCACGCCACCTGGCCCAGCGCCTCGGAGGCGCTCGTGGTGACGGCGACGTCGGCCGGCTCGGAGCCCAGCAGGCGCGCAGCCCTGCTGCGAACCCCGTCGTAGACGGCCGCCTCGGCGTCGTCGTCGAAGCCGATCGTCCCGCGCCCGGCGATCTCCTCCATGAAAGCCTGCATCGACCGGCGGACGGGCAGCGGCATCAGGGCGATCGAGGCGGCGTTGAGGTACGCCGCCTCCTCGAGGACGGGGAAGTCGGCGCGCGGCGCCAGCGAGGACGACATGCGCTCATCCTGGCACACCGCGCCGGGCTCCCGCTACGCTCGCTTGTGATGAGCGGGCGGCCTGCCTAGGATTTCGCAGGAGAACGAGGGAATGAATCCATGAAGGGAGGGGATCCGTGCGCAAGCAACGGTACCTGTGGCTGATCGGGGCGCTCACCGCGCTCATGCTCGTCGCGAGCGCGTGTGGCGGCGACGAGGACACCGACGCCGAGCCCACGGCCGAGCCGACCGAAACCGAGGAGACGGCCCCGGCGATCGAGACGCTCCAGGAGGGGGTCTTGACCGTAGGCTCGGACATCCCGTATCCGCCGTTCGAGTTCCGCGAGGGCGGCGAGCTGACGGGGCTCGACATCGACCTGATCACCGAGATGGCGACCAGGCTCGATCTCGAGGTCGAGGTGATCGACACGGACTTCGACACGATCTTCACGCAGCTGGCCGGAGGCCGGTTCGACGTCGTGGCCTCGGCCACCACGATCACCCCCGAGCGTGAGGAGGAGGTGAACTTCACCGAGGGCTACTACAACGCCCAGCAGTCGCTGACGGTGCTCGCCGACAGCGGGATCACCAGCGTGGACGAGCTCGGTGAGGAGCACTCCGTGGCGGTCCAGCGCGGGACGACCGGCGAGGCCTGGGCCGAGGAGAACCTCGCCCCACAGGGGGTGACGCTTCGGACCTTCACGCAGACCCCCGACCTATACTCGGCGGTCGAGGGCGGAGCCGTGACCGGCGCGATCAACGACGAGCCCTCGGCGATCGCCGAGATCGCCGCCCGCGATGGCCTCGAGCTCGTGCAGACGATCGACACGGGCGAGGTCTACGGGATCGCGGTGAACCCGGGCAACGAGCCGCTCCTGGAGGAGCTGAACCGAGTGCTGGCCGAGATGATCGAGGACGGCACGTACGAGGAGATCTACGGTCGGTACCCGGACCTGCCGCCCGGCGGGAACGTGGCGGCCGGCTGAGGGATCGAGGAGCGTCGGAGGCGGTGGG
>DASUTW010000302.1:0-2687 GCA_036374395.1 Actinomycetota bacterium | reverse complement strand
CCACATGGTGAGGACCAAGCCCTGGGACTTCTTCATGATGGTCGAGATGGGGACCGACCGGCTCCACCACGTCTTCTGGCAGTACTGCGATCCGGACCACCCGAAGTACGAGCCGGGCAACCCCTACGAGAGCGCGTTCGTGGACTACTACCGGATGCTCGACGGCGAGGTCGGCGCGCTGCTGGAGACCTTCCCCGACGACGTCGCCGTGATCCTCATGAGCGACCACGGCGCTCGGGCCATGGCCGGAGGCGTCCTCTTCAACGACTGGCTGATGCAGGAGGGCTACCTCGTCATGGAGCGGCCTCTCACCCAGCCCACGCCGATCGCCAAGGCCCCGATCGACTGGTCCAAGACCACCGCGTGGGGCGACGGCGGCTACTACGGCCGCCTCTTCCTCAACGTGAAGGGACGGGAGCCCCAGGGCACGATCGAGCAGGAGGACTACGAGCGGGTCCGGGCCGAGATCGCCGGGAAGCTCGAGGAGATGAAGGACCCGGACGGCCGGCCGCTCGGCACGCGGGTGTTCCGTCCGGAGAACGTCTACCCGGAGGTGCGCGGGGTGGCGCCCGACCTCATCGTGTACTTCGGGGACCTGGAGTGGCGGTCGGTGGGGACGGTCGGCACCGGCGAGACCTTCACCTACGAGAACGACACGGGACCCGATGGCGCGAACCACGACAAGCGGGGGGTGTTCGCGCTCTCCAACCTCCCGGGCGTCGAGCCCGGGATGGTGGAGGCGGGGTTCCGCCTGATCGACGTGGGTCCCACCCTGATGAGCCTGTACGACGTCCCGATCCCCGAGGGCGTGGAAGGAAGGAGCATCCTCTCGTGACCGAGATCTACGCGAAGGAGGGCATGCGGACCTCCAACGCCCCGAAGCCGGGCAACAAGGGCTTCACCCTCTGGATGACCGGCCTCTCCGGCTCGGGGAAGTCCACCCTCGCCGAGCGCCTGGTGCCGATCTTCGACGAGCGCGGGCTCTCGGTGGAGCTGCTGGACGGCGATGTGATCCGCACGCACCTCTCCAAGGGCCTCGGGTTCTCCAAGGAGGACCGCGACACGAACATCCTCCGGATCGGGTGGGTGGCGAACCGCCTCTCCGCCCACGGCGCCGCGGTGATCACGAGCGCGATCAGCCCCTACAAGGCCGTCCGCGACGAGGTCCGCGCGGGGATGCCGGAGCGCTTCGTCGAGGTGTTCGTCTCGGCCTCCGTCGAGGAGTGCGCCCGCCGCGACACGAAGGGGCTCTACGAGCGGGCCTTCAAGGGCGAGATCGCCAACTTCACCGGGGTGAGCGACCCCTACGAGGCGCCGGAATCGCCCGAGATCCTCGTGGACACCGAGCGCTTCTCGATCGAGGAGTGCCTGGACCAGATCGTGGCTCGTCTGGAGGAGCTGGGCCACCTGCCTGCATCCTGACGTAGAGAGCGGCACCCCCGCCCGCTCGTAGGGTGCCGCCCTCGTTGCCCCTCGTGGGGGCGTCTTACATGCTTCCGAGCTTGCGCTCGATCTCCTCCTGCGACTCGCCCGTCTTGGCCTTGATCTTGCCGACGAGCTGTTCCCACTTCCCCTCGGTCTGGTCGAGCTCGTCGTCGGTGAGGTCGCCCCAGGTCTCCTTGACCTTGCCCTTGACCTGGTCCCACCGGCCCTCGAACTGCTTCTGCATGCCACCCATGGTCCGCTCCTTCCGTTCGTCCCCCTTGGATACCCGGGGGTCCGGGCGTGAAAACCGGAGCGAGCGCCGGCTTGTGTCCGCCCTCGACGCGGGCGTAGGCTCCTCACCTACCGAGCTGCAGGAGGTGGAGCCATGTGCCTGGCTGGTACCGCTGAGACGGTTCGGAAGCACCGGCACGAGGGGCCGGTCCTTACCCGGCGGAGGTTCCTCGCCGCGGGGGGAGCGGCGGCGGCGCTCGCCGCGATGCCCGCCCCGGCGCTCGCACGGAGCACCCGTCACCGCCACACGCAGGATCTCACCCACGTCTTCCGCGACGGGTTCCCGGTTTACACCGGGAACTCCCCGAGCCGGCAGACGCTCGTGACGATCCCGAACGACGGCTTCTACGCGCAGCGGTGGACGTTCGACGAGCACACGGGCACGCATCTCGACGCCCCCGGCCACTTCATCGAGGGGAACCGGCTGGCCGACGAGCTGCCGCCGGACGAGCTCGTCCGTCCCCTCGCCGTGGTCGACATCTCGGGCCGCGCGGCGAAGGACCCCGATGCGGAGGTGAGGGTGAAGGACCTCGTGGCCTTCGAGCGGCGCCACGGGAGGATCCCCAGGCGCGCGGTCGTGGCCATGCACTCGGGGTGGGACGCGCGGGCCGGGGATCGCGACTCGTACCTCAATCCGGATGGGTCCGGCGTGTTCCACTTCCCCGGGTTCTCACTCGAGGCCGTGGAGTGGCTGCTCGAGCGGCGCGACGTCCAGGGGATCGGGGTGGACACGTCCTCCCTCGACTTCGGCCCCTCCACGACCTTCATCGTGCACACGGTGCTGCTGGGGGAGGAGCGCTACGGGCTGGAGGGCCTCGCCAACCTGGGGCGGGTCCCGGCGAACCGCGCCACGGTCTTCGTCGGCCTGATCCCGTGGGAGGAGGGCTCCGGCGGCCCCTGCCGGGTGATCGCGCGCTGGTAGGATCGCCGCGTTTCGGGCGGGTCTGACGAGCGGTTCATGTCAGACCCGC
>DASUTW010000301.1:0-10649 GCA_036374395.1 Actinomycetota bacterium | reverse complement strand
CCCATCCCGAACCCGGAAGTTAAGCCCTCCAGCGCCGATGGTACTGCCCTGGAGACGGGGTGGGAGAGTAGGTCGCCGCCGAGACATCTTTCGAGGAGGCCCGGCGGCTCGGGTACGCTCTGCCCATGGGGGATCGGAGACGAGGACGAGGGCGTCGAGGGGGCGGGCCGCCGCGCCGGTCCGGACCCCGACCCACCCGGCGGCGGTCCACCCTCCCGAAGGAGGTCGTGGAGGAAGTCCGGGCCACGGCCCGGCGGGGGCGGGTCGAGGACGTCTTGGGGCTCCTAGAGTCGGCGGCGGCCGCGATGGAGAAGGGGAAGGCGACCGAGGCCCAGC
Organism: Actinomycetota bacterium; assembly: GCA_036374395.1. Lineage (GTDB taxonomy): Bacteria > Actinomycetota > UBA4738 > UBA4738 > CALAEC01 > DASUTW01. Next base: position 10,313 of record DASUTW010000301.1, on the reverse strand, counting down.
GGCTCGCCGGGCAGGCCAAGGGCCTGGCCACGAGATCCGCCGCCGTCCGCGAGATCCTGGGGCTCGCGTACTACGAGGGCGAGCGGTTCCGGGAGGCGCTGCGCGAGCTCCAGGCGTACCGCCGGATCAGCGGGCGGGCCGATCACAACCACCTGATCGCCGACGCCCATCGGGCGCTGGGCACGCCGGAGAAGGCGGTGCCCCTGGCCAGGGAGGCCCTGAAGGCGAGGATCCCCGCGGAGGCCAAGGCCGAGGCGATCGTCGTGGGGGGCGCCGCGCTCGCCGACCTCGGTCGCTACGACGAGGCCGTGGCCCTGCTCCGCGCCTTCCGCACGAACCCAGACGAGGCGCGCCCGTTCGACCTGCGCGTCTGGTACGTCCTGGGGGACGTCCTCCAGCGGGCCGGACGGACCCGGGATGCGGAGCGGGAGTTCCGGAGGATCCTCCGCCACGACCCGGACGCCTTCGACGTCGCGGAAAGACTCGCCTCGCTCTAGGAACCGGCCTGCGCGGCCTCGCGCTTCTTCCGGAGGTAGCGCATGATCCCCGACGCGTTCATCTCGTAGCTGGAGAGCCACTCGTAGCGCTGGGAGACTCCCTCCTTCCGGGCCGCGTCGACCTCCGCGGGGTTCGTCTCCCGCGCCGTCCCCTCGCGGAGCAGGGCCGCGACGCGAGCGGGGTCGTCGGTCTCCTCGAGCGCCTCCTCCACGATCCGGGTCCATCGCTCCAGGCGCGTGATCGCGAGCCGGGTGACGTGCTCGACCTCGGCCACCGGCCCGAAGTGACTGAACAGGATCCGCGAGGGCTCCACGCCCCGGATCCGCTCGATGCTGCCGATCGCGAGCTCCAGGTCGAACTCGGGGGGCGGGGTGGCCGGCCGCAGGATCCGCACGTCCGGGAGGAAGACCCCGAGCGCGTCCCCCACGAAGACCCCTCCCGTGGAGGAGTCGAGGATCGCGACATGGTGGCTGGCGTGGCCTGGGGTGTGGAGCGCGGTCAGGGTGCGCCCCTCGCCGAGGTCCACGGCCTCCATGTCGCTCACGACCCGAAGCCGCTCCTGAGGAACCGGCTCCACCGCCCCGAACATCTCGCGCAGGCCGTCCTCTCCGTAGATGCGCGCGGCGCTGGCCATGAGCCGGGAGGGATCCGCCAGGTGCGGCGCGCCCCGCTCGTGGACCCAGACCGTGGCCGACGGGTAGTGGGGGGCGAGCGTGCCGGCGCCGCCCGCGTGGTCGAGGTGGATGTGCGTGACCACGATGTGGGCCAGGTCGTCCGGCCCGACCCCGAGGGAGCTGAGCCCCGCCCGGACCTCCTCGGCCACGTTGGCCGAGCCCGTCTCGACGAGAGCCGGTCGGGGGCCGGTGACGAGGTAGGCCGACGTCACGTCCTGGCGACCGAACATCCTCGTGTCGATGGCGATGATCTCGGGGGCGGCCTCGAACGTGCGGGTCACGCGCCGGAGTCTATCGTGTCGGACCCCCCTGCTACGGTACCGGCCGAAAGGAGGTGGGCATGGTCACGGTGAACGTGGTCGTGCTCGCCGGGCGGCTCTCGGCGGACCCCGAGTTCGTCGAGATGCCGTCGGGCGACACGGTGGCCAGGCTCCGCCTCCAGGTCCCCGAGGCCGGCAAGCGCGTCCTCCCCCTCCCGGTCGCGGCCTGGACGAGCACCACGCGCCGGAGCTGCGAGCGTCTGCACAAGGGCGATCCCGTGATGGTCCGTGGTCATCTCCAGCGGAGGTTCTTCCGTGGGACCGGGGGCGGGCGATCGATCATGGAGGTGGTGGCCAGGGAGGTGCAGCGGCTGGAGATGCCGGAGAACGCTTGAGCCTCAGGGGTCGGCGTCGAGCGGCCGGATGACGAGTCCGGTCCTGGGCTTGGGCCAGAAGTAGGTCGACTTCTGGGGCAGGCGGCCGCCGGAGGCGATCACCCGGTTCACGTCGCTCACCCTCGTGGGAGGGAGGAAAAGCGCGAGATCGGCGGTCCCCGCGCGGATCGCCTCCTCGGCCACGACGGGGTCGGGGACGAAGCGGACCTCCTCCACGCCCGGCATCCCGGCCAGCAGGACGTCGTGGAGCGCCTGGACGGTCGGGGTCCGGCCCTCGATCGTGCCCACGAGATGATAGAGCTCGCCGTCTCGGGTGAAGGCCGCTCCGAAGTGGAGGTCGTCCTCTCGAAGGGCGGCCAGGACCTCGCCGAGATCGCGCACGAGGTGGCCGGGGAGGTCGGGGAGCGGGTCCACGCGGACCACGCGATGGATGGGCAGGACCGGCGGGTCCTCGGTGGCCGCGTCCACGACCAGCATCATCACGGCGTCCCAGGGCCCTGATCCGTGGGCCTCACGCATCTCCCGGCGGTGCGTGAGCGCCGTCTGGTAGCGATGGTGGCCGTCGGCGACGAGCAGGCGGCGATCCCGGTACCAGGAGACGAGATCGCCGAGCTCGTCCTCCACCCACAGGCGGTGGACGACGCCCCGCTCGTCCTCGACCTCGAAGCGGGGCTCCGTCCCGGCGGCGCGCTCCAGGATCTCGGCCTGGGCCGGGCAGGGGCCGTCCACCACCGCGTAGATGGGCGAGAGGTTCGCGCCCGTAGCTCGGAGGACAGCCAGGCGGTCCTGCACAGGCCCCCGCATCGTCTTCTCGTGAGGGACCACGCCCTCGCCCCACTCCCCGAGGCCCACCTCGAGGATCAGCCCCCGGATGCGCCGGTCGGCCCCCTGGTACGTGAAGGACATCTCGTAGGGGTACACGGCGGGCCGTCCCACCCGAACGAGCGCGCCCTCCTCCCGCCACCGCCGGAAGGCCCGGCCGGCGGCCGTATACTGATCGCCGCGGGCGGCATCCGTGGCCTCCTCGGTCAGGTCCACGTGGGTGATGCTGTAGGGGCTGCCCCGCCTGAAGTGGGCCAGCTCGTCGGCGAGGATGACGTCGTACGGTGGGGCGGTCGCGGCGGCGACGCTCCCCACCACGTCGGGGTCGTAGACGAGCCCATCGAAGGGGGCGACCTGTGGCACGCCGTCTGTATAGACCATCGAGGAGCGGGATGTCCGAGCCGAGAGACGACGTCTACCACCTCCTGGAGCGGGGGCGAGCCTTCCTCGCCTCGGGACATCCCCACCAGGCCGTGATGTATCTGGAGCGGGCCAAGCTCGCCGAGCCCGAGAAGGCCTCGATCCGCGAGCCCCTGGGGAGGGCCCTGGCCAGGATCGGGCGCTGGGCGCGGGCGCGGCGCGAGTTCGCCAAGGCCGTGGCGATCAACCCCGCGGACGACTACGCCCACTTCGCGCTGGCCCTCACCTGCGAGCGCACGGGGCAGCGCAGGCGGGCCATCGCGCACCTGAAGCTCGCGGTGGCGATGTCGCCCCGGGAGGAGTATCGGCGGGCGTTGGGCCGCCTCGACCGCTGACGTGGACGCCCCCGCCGACCGCTACGACTCGTTCCTCTTCGACCTGGACGGGGTCCTCTACCGGGGCGACCGGGTCGTGCCCGGGGCTCCCGAGACCGTGGCCGCCCTGCGGCGGTCAGGGGGAGAGGTGGTCTTCCTGACGAACAACTCCTCTCGCACCCGCGAGGCGGTCGCGGAGCGGCTGGAGCGGATGGGGATCGCCGCGGACCCCTCGCAGGTCGTGACGTCGGCCATGGCCGCGGCCTCGATGCTCAAGGGGGCCGGCACCGCGTTCGTGATCGGCGAGGAGGGGCTGCGCGCGGCGCTCTCCGCGGCGGGGCTGGAGGTCCTCTCCGGCGAGCCGGAGAGCGCCGACGCCGTGGTGATCGGCTGGGACCGCACGGCCGACTACGAGGCCCTCCGCACCGCGTCGGTACTGGTCCAGCGGGGAGCGAGGCTCGTGGCCACCAACACGGACGCCTCGTACCCGGCTCCGGGAGGGGATCTGTGGCCGGGGGCGGGGGCGCTGGTGGCCGCCGTGGAGACGACCACGGGCGTCCGGGCCGAGGTCGGGGGGAAGCCCCAGACGCCCCTGTTCGAGGAGGCCCTCCGCATCGCGGGGATGCCCGCCGAGCGCGCGCTGATGATCGGTGACCGCGTCGAGACCGACATCGTCGGGGCGGTCCGGGCGGGGATCGACGCTGTGGTCGTCTTCTCGGGCGCCGGAACCCCATCGGACCTGCTGGATCACGACGCCCCGGCGGTGGCCGCCATGAACGCCGTTCCGGGGGTCCTGGAGCCCAGGCCCCTGGTGCGGATCCGCCCGGCCGGGGAGGGAGGTGAGGAGGCCCGGGCTCTGGCCGATGCGGTCGGGCTGGCGGCGGAGGGAGGCCCTGACGAGGCGCTCGTGGCCGAGGCCGACGGGGAGGACGTGGCCACCGCGTCGGTGGCGATCGAGGAGGGGACGGGGTACCTGCATTCGGTGGCGGTGCGGCCCGACGCGCGCCGCCTCCACGTCGGCACGCTGGTGGTGGCCGCCGGCGCGCGTCGGGCCGCCCACGCGGGCGCGAGCGAGCTGCTCCTCGTCACCGAGGACGCGGCCCCGTTCTTCGCCCGGCTGGGCTTCGAGGAGACCGACCGCCTGGGCCTCCCGGGCTGGGTGGCCGAGCGGTCCCGGGCCTGCTCGCAGAGCGCGACCGCGATGCGCCGGGCGATCTAGTACTCGAACGTCGGGCGGATCACCTCCGGCTCGCGTCTCCCCCGGAAGAACAGCCACGCCACGACGGCCCCGAAGGCGAACCCCCCGATGTGGGCCCACCAGGCCACGCCGCCCACGTCCACGCCCAGGCTCCCCACGCCCTGGAAGGCCTGCAGCAGGAACCAGAGGCCGAGCACCACCACCGCCGGCAGCTCGACCACTGTGATGAAGAAGAAGATGACGAGTGTGGTCACGCGGGCGTGGGGCCACATCACGAGGTAGGCGCCGAGCACCGCGGCGATCGCGCCGGAGGCGCCGACCAGCGGGATGGCGGACGAGGGCGCCGTGGCCACGTGCGCGTAGGTGGCCACCACCCCTCCCGCCAGGTAGAAGATGGGGAACACGAGGTGGCCCATGCGGTCCTCGACGTTGTTCCCGAAGATCCAGAGGTAGAGCATGTTCCCGCCCAGATGGAGCAGCCCTCCGTGCATGAACATCGAGCTGAACAGCGAGCCCAGCACCCCCTTCTCGGGGCAGCGCAGCTCCTGGAGCTGGGCGGCGGACCGCGCGGCCTGCGTGGTGGCCGGGAGCTCGGTCATCGGGCGGAACGAGGTCAGCTCCTCGGGGATGGCCCCGTGGCAGAAGGTGAAGGCGAGCTCGAGGGCGCAGGCCTCCTCCTCGGCCTGAGTGGTGAATCGGAGGTCGCTGGGGCAGGAGCCCCGGGGCTGCCAGAGCAGGAATAGCGCCACGTTCAGCGCGATGAACGCCCACGTAACGTAGGGGCGGCGGGTGGCCGGGTTCGCGTCGCGGATCGGGATCACGCCGTGTCCGCCTCGGACCGGCTCAGCCGGCGGGCGAACGCCAGCACCGCGTCGTTGAACGCCTCGGGGGCTTCCAGGAAGGGGGCGTGGCCCACGTCCTCGAGGCCCAGCACCTCGGCTCCGGGAAGGGAGGTCGCCAACGTCCGCGACTCCTCGGGATCCACGAGGCGGTCCTCCTCGCCGATCACGACGAGGATGGGGTGCTCCACCCGGCCCAGGTGGGACCGGACGTCGTAGGCGGTCATGGCCCGGTACGCGTCGGCCCGCACCTGGGGCGGGACCGAGGCGATCACGTCGCGGACGTAGCGCACCTGCGTGGGCGAGGCGTGCTTCCCGAAGCCCACGCGCACGACCCGGTAGGAGAGGGTGTCGAGGTCGGTCCCGACGTCCCTGGCCAGCCTCCGGTCCACGAGGTCGCTCTCGACCAGGTAGCGCACCGCCTTCCCCATGATCCTGGCCTCGAGTCCCGCTCCCGGCCACCGGCCGGCCACCGAGTGGGCGAACTGCACCAGCGGGGTGGAGACGATCACCGCGCCGAGAACGCGCTCCCGAGCCGCCTCCGCGTGCCGCGCCAGGTATCCGAGGGTGAGGGTCCCGCCCAGGCTGTGGCCCACGAGGACGACCCCGTTCGCCCCCGCGTACGTCTCCACGACGCGGGCCAGCGCGTCGATCCCCATCTCCTGCGTCAGCTCCCCGGGGGCGATCCTGTCGGAGTGCCCGTGGCCGGGGAGGTCCCACGTGACCGCGCCGTAGGGTCCGCCGCACAGGTCCCGCTTCTGGTAGTGCCACACGGCCTCGGTCAGACAGAGGCCGTGGGTGAAGACGATCGTGGGGCCTCCCTCCTCCGCGGGAGGGAACCACTCGGTGTAGAGCGAGGAGGCCCGAGGGCCCCGGACCGTCCGGACCTCCCCCCGGATCGCCCCGAGATGGTCTCCCTCGGCGGGGTCGGGTCCGTTGTCGTCGAGGCGGGCGGCCAGCCGGCCCAGGGCCAGCATCCCTCCGAGCGAGCGGAGCGATCTGCCGATGAAGCGGCGTCCGGGCATCAGAGCAGCCTTCGGAGCTGAAGCATCTCGAGGGCGCCGCCCTCGACCCGTATCCGGCCCGAGAGGTAGGCGGGGACGAACGCGAGCTCGCCGTCCGCGAGGGCCACGATGTCGTCGGAGTCGGCCTGGATCCGGACGTGCGCCTCGTCGGGGAGGCCGGAGCGGAGCTCGCCCACCCGACCGTCGCCCAGCTCGGTCCAGAAGCTCGCCTCGTGGTCGCTCACCTCGAGGACGAGCACGCGGGGCTCCGGGAGGGACGCGCGGACGTGCGACCCGTCCGTCTCTCGGAGCCGCCTCAGCAGCTCCTCCAGCCTTCGCTCCACCTCGCCTAGGCTCGCCAACGACGCTCCTGCTTCGGGGATGGAAAGGGAGAACGGCCCGAGTATACCGGCACCACGCTCGCTGCTCTGTCCTATGCTTCCCTCATGCGAGACGTCGTGCGTAGGTACGTGGAAGCGGGGCTGGGCACGCTGAAGCCCGAGCGGGCAGAGGAGCTGGTGCGGGAGCTCGTGGACTGGTCGAAGAGGAACACCGAGCGCGTGATCGGGATCGTGCAGCGCGAGGTGAAGCGACAGCTGCGGGTGGCGGGGGCCGCCACCCAGGACGAGCTGCGGGAGCTGCGGAAGCGGGTCCGCACGCTGGAGCGCCGGCTGGACAAGGCCGAGAAGCCCTCGAGGTCGAAGGCCTCCTCGAAGTCGACCTCGAAGTCGTCGCCCTCGAAGCAGGCCTCGACGAGGAAGAAGTCCTCGGCGAGGCGCACCCGCCCGAAGGCTTGAGGCGGCGGCTCGACGTGGAGCTGGTCCGGCGGGGCCTCGTTGCCTCGCGCGCCGAGGCCCGGGAGGCGATCGAGGCGGGCCGCGTTCTGGTCGGCGGCGCCCAGGCCGGCAAGGCTTCGTCGCTCGTGGCCCCGGAGGACCCCGTGGCCGTGGAGGGCGAGGGCCGGGCCTACGTCTCCCGGGGCGGGGTGAAGCTCGCCGCGGCGCTGGACGCGTTCGGGATCGACCCCCGCGGCCGAGCCGCCCTCGATGCCGGGGCCGCCACCGGCGGCTTCACCGACGTCCTCCTGCAGCGGGGAGCGGCGCACGTGACCGCGGTCGACGTCGGCTACGGCCAGCTCGCGTGGACGATCCGGAAGGATCCCCGGGTGGCGGTCCTCGAGCGCTTCAACGTTCGCGACCTGCGGCCGGAGGACCTGGAGGGGCGGCCCGAGCTCGTGGTCGCGGACCTCTCCTTCATCTCGCTGGCGAAGGTGCTGCCCGCGCTGGTCCGCGTGGCCGCGGACGGCGCCGACCTCGTGCTGCTCGTGAAGCCGCAGTTCGAGGCGGGTCGGGCCGACGTGGGGAGCGGCGGCGTCGTGCGCGATCCGGCCGTGTGGGCCCGGGTGATCCGGGAGGTGGCCGCGGCGGCGAGCGAGGCGGGGGCCGGACCGTTGGGGCTCGTCGCCTCGCCGGTCCGGGGGCCCGCCGGGAACGTCGAGTTCCTGCTCCACGCCAGGGTGGGCGACCAGGGCGCCGAGCTCGACGTGGAGGGGGCGGTCGCGGGGGTGCCGTCATGAGGGCGGGGCTGGTGGTCCATCCGGCCCGCCCCCGGGCGCTCGAGGTGGGGGCCGAGATCGTGACCGCGTGCCGGGAGCGAGGGATCGCCACCAGGTCCCTGGACGAGGTGGACGTCGGGGCGGACGAGCGGGCGGCCGGATCGCTCGCGGACGGCGCTGACCTCGTCGTCTCTGTGGGCGGGGACGGGACGCTGCTGCGGGCGGCGCTGCTGGCCTCGGAGGCGGCGGCGCCCGTGCTCGGGGTGAACGTGGGCAGGTTGGGGTTCCTCAGCGACATCGAGCCTCCGGAGGTCCCCGCGATGCTGGACGCCTTCGTGGCCGGGGATCTCGTCGTCGAGGAGCGGCTCACCGTGGAGGCCGAGGCCGAGGGCGCGCCGTGGAGCGATCGTCAGTGGGCGCTCAACGAGATCATGGTGGAGAAGCGGGCCCGCCAGCGCGTGATCTCGCTGGCCGTGTACGTCGGGGGCGAGTACGTCACCACGATCTCGGGCGACGGGGTGATCGTGGCCACGCCCACGGGCTCGACGGCCTACTCGTTCGCGGCCCGAGGACCGATCGTCCATCCGAGGGTCGAGTGCCTGATCCTCACCCCGGTCTCTCCGCACATGGTGTTCGACCGACCGCTCGTCCTCGCCCCCGACGAGCAGGTCCAGATCGAGGTGAGGGGAGACGAGCCCGGGCTCCTCGCTCCCGACGGGAGGGGGGCGCTGGAGCTGCCGCTGGGGGCCCGCGTGAGGATCCGGCGCTCGGACCGGCCGGCTCGCCTCCTGCGCCGACTGGGGGCGGAGTCGTTCTTCGCCCGGCTGGCCAGGAAGTTCTCGCTGCCGTCGTGAGGCCGGGCCCGTCCCGGAGGGGACGGGCCCGGCCTCCGGGGTCAGGCTCGGGCGGGCTCCCTCTTGTCCGCCCACAGCGCGATCGCGAGGGCGATCACCGCCGTGGCGAAGTGAAGGACGTTGTCGGCCTGGTTCAGCGCCAGGAAGTCCCAGTCCTCGTTCACCATGAAGATGCCGAGGACCCCCACCAGCAGGTACGCCGCGCCCACCGCGCCGTTGGTCATGCGGGAGGCCCTCAGGCCCCCGGCGGCCCCGACGATCAGCAGGGCGCCGATCGCGATGTGCACGATGTTGTGGAGCGGGTTGAGCTCGAAGCCGATCAGCTGCTCGCCCTGGTTGCCCGCGAACTCGACCCCGCCGGTGACGGTGAAACCGAGCAGGCCCACGAGGGCGTAGATGGCTCCGAACACGTAGCCGAAGCCCTGGTTGAGGGTCATGTCCCCGTTCCCTCCTTCCGGTCTCCGGAGCTCGGATGACGGGCCCGGCCCGGATAGCCGCTCTGCGGCCCGTCGAGCGTCATCGTATGCCGGGGAGGGGGGCGAGGCCACCATCCGGACCGACATCCGCGATCGCGTCGGTGGGTGGAGGTACGATCGCCGCTGACATGCTCCTGGAGCTCCACATCGCCGGGCTCGGGGTGATCGACGACGCCACCCTCGACCTCGCCCCGGGGCTCAACGTCCTCACGGGGGAGACGGGCGCCGGCAAGACGATGGTCACGGTGGGGCTCTCGCTCGCCCTCGGCGTGCGGGCCCGGACCGGGATGGTCCGGGAGGGGGCCGAGCGGGCCCGGGTGGAGGCGCGGTTCGAGGCTTCGGGCCTGGCTCCGGCCTCCGAGTGGGCGGACGACGGCGAGCTGGTGCTGGCCCGGTCGCTCTCGGCCGACGGCCGATCCTCCGCCAGGGCAGGGGGCCAGCTGGCCCAGCTCTCCACGCTGGCCGAGCTGGGGGCCGACCTCGTCGAGGTCCACGGTCAGCACCAGACCCAGCGCCTCCTTTCGCCCGCCGCTCAGCTCGCGTTCCTGGACCGGTTCTGCGGGGCTGAGCACCTGGAGAGGCTGAGCGGCTACCGGGCGGCCTTCCGGCGTCTCCGGGAGGTCCACGAGCGGCTGGCCCACCTCGACGAGGCGGCGCGGGAGCGAGAGCGAGAGAAGGACCTGCTCGAGTACCAGGTGCGAGAGATCGAGTCCGCGAGCGTCCGGCCGGGCGAGCGGGCCGAGCTCGAGGCGGAGGAGCGCCGCCTGGGGCACGCCGAGCGCATCCTCGAGCTGGTGGGGGCGGCTCGGGCCGCGCTGGCGGACGAGGACGGGGGCGCCGACGAGCTGGACGCCGCGGCGGCCTCGATCGAGGAGGCCGCGGCGCTGGACCCGGCCGCGGGCGACCTCTCGCAGCGCGCGGCGGCGCTCGCGGTGGAGGCGCGCGACCTCGGCGGCGCGATGAGGGCCTACGCCGAGGGGCTCGAGCTCGACCCCGCACGCCTC
>DASUTW010000300.1:0-6285 GCA_036374395.1 Actinomycetota bacterium | reverse complement strand
CATGGCGGCGTGCACCCTCGTCTTCACCGTTCCCAAGGGGATCCCTCGCTCCTCCGCGATCCTCGACTGCGTGTAGCCCCTGAAGTACATCAGCTCCAGCGCCTCGCGCTGCTCGGGAGGGAGCTCGGACAGGGCCTCCCGGACCTCCCGACGGCGGTCGATCAGGTCCGCCTCCTCGACCACCGCCTCACTCCAGTCTTCGTCCGGGAGGGGCGCCCGGTTCACCTTCCGTTCACGCTCCCGTAGGCGCTCCTCGCGGCGGACCGCGTCCACGGCTCGGTGGTGCACGAGCGAGAGGAAGAAGGACCGGAACCTCCCCCGCGAGGCATCGTACGCCTCGGGTGTGGACCAGAGCGCCAGGAACGACTCGGCCGCCACCTCCTGGGCCAGTGCGGGGTCGCGCAGGACCCGGAGGGCGACGCCGTAGGCGGCCGGCGCGTACCTCCGGTAGATCTGCTCGTACGCCTCCGGATCCCGGTCGGCAACGCGCCGGGCGAGCTCGTCGTCGGCCTCGGCCACGGAGCGAGTATCGCAGATGCGGGGGAGGCCCTAGGATGCCGCCGTGGCCGAGGTGGTGATGTACGCGCGCCCGGGGTGCCACCTGTGCGACGAGGCCCGGGAGGTGATCCTCGGGCTCCGCGCGGAGCTGGGCTTCGACTACAGCGAGGTGGACGTCGAGGGCGACGCCGAGCTGGAGCGGGAGCACGGGCTCAGGGTCCCGGTCGTGGCCGTGGACGGCGAGGAGGCCTTCGAGTACCGGGTGGACGTGGACGAGCTCCGCCGCTTGCTCTCCTGACCTTGTGCGATCGAGAACACGCCGGTACCATCGTGTCGTGCGCGTTCACGAACGCACGAGCGACCGATGACGAAGCGCCCCATCCCCGAGGCCACGGTGGGGCGCCTCCCCGTGTACCTCCGCGTGCTGGTGGAGATGGCCGAGGGCGGACGCTCCACGGTGTCCTCGGAGGCGCTGGCCGAAGCGGCCGGCGTCAACTCGGCCAAGGTCCGCAAGGACCTCTCCTACCTCGGCTCCTACGGCACCCGCGGGGTGGGATACGACGTCGCCTACCTGATCCACCAGGTGCGCCGCGAGCTCGGGCTGACCCAGGACTGGCCCGTCCTGATCGCGGGCGTGGGCAACCTGGGGCAGGCCCTGGCCAACTACCGGGGGTTCGACGCCCGGGGCTTCCGCGTGGCGGGGCTCGTGGACCCGGCCCGGGTGGGCGAGCGCGTGGCCGGGGTCGAGGTTCGCCCGCCCGAGGAGATGCCCGACCTGGTCCGCGAGCACGGGATCCAGATCGGGATGATCTGCACGCCGGGCCCTGCGGCGCAGGAGGTTGCGGATCGGATGGTCGAGGCGGGCATCCGCTCGATCCTCAACTTCTCGCCCGTGGTGATCGCCTGCCCCGAGGGCGTGTCCCTCCGGAAGGTGGACCTCTCGGTCGAGCTCCAGATCCTCGCCTTCTACGAGCAGCGGAAGGCGGTGCTCGACGAGGTGCGGCGGGGCGAGGCCCTGCCCCAGGCGCTCGGAGAGACCGCCGAGCGACCCACCGCGTAGACTGAGGCCGTCATGCCGATCCTGGCACTGGGCGTCTCGTACCGTCGCGCGTCGGTGGATGTGCTCGAGCGACTGGCGTGGGGCGACGAGGACCTCCCCAAGGCCTACGACCACGTGCGGTCGATGCCGTCGGTCGAGGAGGCCGTCCTGCTCTCGACCTGCAACCGGGTCGAGGTCTACGCGGCGGTGGAGGGATATCACACAGGGTTCCAGGACCTGAAGCGGTTCCTGTCGGAGTCCGGAGGCGTGGAGCCCGAGGAGTTCGCGGAGCCTCTCTACTCCCACTACGAGGACCACACGGCCGAGCACCTGTTCTCGGTGGCCGCCGGACTCGACTCGATGGTCGTGGGGGAGCCCCAGATCCTGACGCAGGTGCGGCAGGCCTTCCAGCGGGCCCGGGGTGAGGAGGCGGCGGGCACGCAGCTCTCGGCGCTGTTCCGCTACGCGATCCGGGCAGGGCGAAGGGCGAGGGCCGAGACGAAGATCGGGGCCAGTCCCTCCGCCTTCGTGGAGGCGGGAGGCGAGGCCGCGGCGCGGCACCTGGGGGGCCTGGGCGGACGGTCCGTCCTGCTGGTCGGGGCGGGGGAGATGGCGGCGCTGGCGCTGGGGTGGCTCCGGCGACGGGGGGTCGCCGAGGTGACGGTCCTGAACCGGACCCCGGAGAAGGCGGAGCGGCTCGCCGCGCGGGTGGGGGGCTCGCACGGGGGGCTGGACGAGCTCTCGGATGCGCTGGCCCGGGCCGATCTCGTCGTGTCGTCGACCACGGCCACGCAGGTCGTGGTGGGGCGGGAGGACGTGGAGCGGGCCGCCGGGGGGCGGCGGGTGTTCCTGCTCGACCTGGCGGTGCCCCGCGATGTGGACCCGGCGGCCCGCGAGGTCCCCGGCGTGCGCGTGGCCGACATCGACGACCTCCGCGACGTCGTGGCCGCCTCGCGCGAGGGGATCGCGGACGAGATCGAGGCGGCGGGACGGGTGATCGCCGAGGAGACGAGGAAGTTCGTGACCCAGCGCCGGGCGGCGAAGCTGGCCCCGCTGATCGCCGCGCTCCACGAGCGGGGTGAGGAGGTCCGGGCCGCCGAGCTGGAGCGGCTGGCCTCGCGGCTGTCGGGCCTCTCGGACCGCGAGCGGCAGGCGGTGAGACCCTGACGAAGGGCATCGTCAAGACGCTGCTCCACGACCCCGTGGTCGGGCTGAAGGAGCGGTGGGGCGCGGGCGTGGGCGAGGCCCACGCGCGGGTCCTGGCCGAGCTGTTCGGGCTGGAGCCTCCGAAGGACTAGTGCGGATCCGGATCGGCACGCGTCGGTCGAGGCTGGCGCTCGCCCAGGCGAGCGAGGTCGCCGAGCTCCTGGGGGGAAGCGGGCACGAGGCCGAGCTTGTCCCGATGACCACGGCGGGGGATCGGGGCGCGCCGGCGGAGGCCTCACCTCAGGGCACGAAGGGGCTGTTCGTGGCCGAGATCACCGAGGCGCTGCTGGCCGGCGGCGTGGACCTCGCGGTGCACTCGGCGAAGGACCTGCCCTCGGACGACCCCGAGGGCGTCGTCGTGGCGGCCGTGCCCAGGCGCAGCCTCCCCTACGACGTGCTGGTGACGGCGACGGCGGGCTTCGACGAGGAGGGCACCGTGGGCACCTCGAGCCTCCGGCGTCAGGCCCAGCTGCTGCGGGCGTATCCCTCTGCGCGCGTGGTGCCGTTCCGGGGGAACGTGGACACGCGGCTGCGGAAGCTGCGCCAGGGCGAGGTGGACGCGGTGGTGCTGGCGGCGGCGGGGCTGGATCGGCTCGGCGTGCGCCCCGCGCACGCCGAGCCGATCCCCGTGGACGTCATGGTCCCGGCGCCCGGCCAGGGGGCCCTCGCGGTGCAGGCCAGGGCCGAGGACCCGGTGGCAGAGGCCGTGGCCACCCTGGACCACGCCTCAACGCGCCGCGCCTTCGAGGTGGAGCGAGCGCTGGTGGGCGCGCTGGGCGGGGGCTGCCGTCTCCCGCTCGGGGCGTACGCCGAGGCCCGCAGCGGGACGTTGCGCCTGCTGGCCGTGGTGGCCCGCCCCGACGGGAGCGAGCTCCTCCGAGCCGAGGTGGAGGGGGACGACCCCGGCGAGGTGGCGGCGCACGCCGCGGAGCAGCTGCGGGCGGCCGGGGCGGACGCGATCCTCCGGGAGGCCTCGTGACGGCGCTCGAGGGGCGCACGGTCGTCGTCACCCGGAGCGCGGATCGGGTGGAGGATCTCGCCGCGCTGCTGCGGGAGCGGGGGGCGGTTCCGCTCCCGGCGCCGGCGATCCGGATCGAACCGGTCCCGGAGGGCGGCCCGCTGGACGAGGCGATCACCGACGCGGCGATGCGAGGTTACGCGTGGGTGGTGTTCACGTCGGGCGCGGGCGTCGCCGCGGGGTTCGCGCGTGCCGCGGAGCTGGGCGTCGACGCCCGCGCCCTCAACGCCAAGGTCGCCGCCGTCGGGAGCGGCACCGCGGAGCGGCTCGGGGACCACGGGATCGAGCCCGAGCTCGTCCCCCCCGAGTTCACCACGGCCTCCCTGGCCGAGACGTTCCCGGCCGGGAGCGAGAAGGTCCTGCTGGCCCGGGCCGACATCGCGACCCCCGAGCTCGAGGAGTCGCTCCGCGGCAAGGGCTGGCAGGTGACGCGGGTGGACGCCTACCGCACGATCCCCGCGCACGAGCTGCCCGAGGCGGTGGCCCAAGCCCTGGGGGAGGGCCGCGTGGACGCCGTCACCTTCACCTCCCGGTCCACGGTCCAGGGCTTCACGGCCCTGGCCGAGGTCCCGGCGGGTGTCCTCGTGGCCTGCATCGGCCCCGTCACCGCCGACGCCGCACGGGCCGCCGGCCTCCGCGTGGACGCCGTGGCCTCGCCTCACACGCTCGAGGGCCTGGTCGAGGCGTTGGAGCGGGCCTTCGCCTCGCGGTAGCCGGAAACGCTCTACCATTCGATCCATGACGTTCCCCCAGGACCGGCCGAGGCGGCTCCGCAGGACCACCGCGCTCCGCGACCTCGTCCGCGAGACCGACCTCGCCCCGCGCCACCTCGTCGCCCCGCTCTTCGTCAAGGAGGGGATCGCCGAGCCGGCCCCCATCTCCTCGATGCCCGGCCACCACCAGCACACCCTCGAGTCGCTCCGGAAGGAGGCCCGCGAGCTCGCCGAGAGGGGGATCCGGGCGTTCGTCCTCTTCGGGATCCCCGAGCGGAAGGACGCCGAAGGCGGCGAGGCGTGGGCCGAGGAGGGGATCAGCCAGCATGCTGTCCGCGCCCTCCGCGAGGAGCTGGGGGAGGAGGTCGTGCTGATCGCCGACCTCTGCCTCTGCGAGTACACGGACCATGGGCACTGCGGGGTCCTCGATGGCGAGGAGCTGGACAACGACGCCACGCTGGAGCGGTACCGGCGGATCGCGCTGGCCCAGGCCGCGGCGGGAGCCGATCTCGTGGCGCCGTCGGGGATGATGGACGGCCAGGTGGCCGCGATCCGCGAGGCGCTGGACGAGGGAGGCTTCCCGGGGACGGCGATCCTGGCCTACGCGGCCAAGTACGCCTCGAGCTTCTACGGGCCCTTCCGCGAGGCCGCCGAGGGCGCCCCCCGGTTCGGCGACCGCCGCTCCCACCAGATGGACCCGGGCAACGCCGACGAGGCGCTGCGCGAGATCCGGGCCGACGTGGCCGAGGGGGCGGACCTGGTCATGGTGAAGCCGGCCCTCCCGTACCTCGACGTGATCCGCCGAGCACGCGACGCGGTGGACGTGCCGGTGGCCGCCTACAACGTCTCGGGCGAGTACGCGATGATCAAGGCCGCCGCCGAGCGGGGCTGGATCGACGGCACCGCCGCCATGCTGGAGACGCTCACGGCGATCCGTCGCGCCGGGGCCGGCCTCATCCTCACCTACTTCGCCCGCGAGGCCGCGGACGTTCTCTGACCGTCGCCCGGATGACCGATTGACTCCGCGCCCCGCCCTGGCTCCGGTTGCCCCGCTTCATCGACAGGGCCCGCCGGAGAGGGAGGATCCATGCGTCCGTTTATGCGTGGCTTCGCGTGCCTGATCGTCGGTTCGCTGCTGGTCTCCGTGGCGCCGCTCGCGCAGGCGGCCCCTGCCAAGACCCGGCGGGTCAACGAGACCTCCGCGGGCCAGCCCGCGGACAGCTGGAGCTACGGGTCCGAGATCTCGCCGAACGGGCGCTGGGTGGTCTTCACATCCGAGTCCACGAACCTGCCGGGGGCCACGGGCACGCACGCCCTCGTCTACGTCCACGACCGGGAGACGAAGAAGACCCGCCTCGTGAGCAAGAACTCGGCCGGCGAGCCGGCGAACGAGTGGAGCTTCGATGGCTCGATCTCGGACGACGGACGCTTCGTGGCCTTCACATCCGGGGCCACGAACCTCCCGGGGGGTACGGGCACCTACGAACTCGTCTACGTCCACGACCGGAAGACGAAGAAGACGCGCCTCGTCAGCAAGACCTCCTCGGGCGAGCCCGCCGACAGCTGGAGCGGCGAGAGCTCCGTCTCGTCGAACGGTCGCTACGTGGCCTTCGATTCCGAGGCCTCGAACCTGCCGGGGGGCGCCGCGCACACGGGGAACATGGTCTACGTCCACGACCGGAAGGCGAAGAAGACGCGCCTCGTCAGCAAGACCTCGGCCGGCGCCCCCGCCGACGACGACTCGGACGACGGCTCGATCTCGCCCGACGGTCGGTTCGTGGCGTTCGAGTCCGACGCCTCGAACCTCCCCG
>DASUTW010000299.1:0-2784 GCA_036374395.1 Actinomycetota bacterium | reverse complement strand
GTCTCGCCGGCCGCAGAGGCCGTCCGTCTCCTCGCAGTGGGCGTGGAGCACGGTCCGGCGACTGCGTGGACGGAACGGGGCAACGGCGCCAGGGGGCGACACGGGGGCCTCAAGGTCCTCCTCGTCACAAGTCCCGCTCCTTCCGAGGGAAAGACCAGCATCGTGGCCAACCTCGCGGCGGCCTATGCCGAGATGGGGAAGCGGGTGCTCATCCTCTCCTGCGACATGCGCCACCCCGGGACGTACAGCTTCTTCGGTATGCCATCGGCCAACGGCGTCGGGATGAGCGACGCGCTCAAGGGGGACGGAGAAGAGGTCCTTTCCGACTACGTGCGATCCACGGGCCACCGGAGGATCGAGATCGTGCCAAGCGGATCTCCCACGGATCGGCCCGGCGAGCTGCTGGCCGGCCCGAACATGCGACGGGCGCTGTCGGAAGCCCGGGAGCGGGCGGATCTGGTGCTGATCGACACGCCGCCCATCCTCACCGCCGGCGACGCGACGCATCTGCTGCCCTACGTGGACGCTGTGCTCCTCGTGGCGAGGGCTGGCAGGACGAGCGCCCGGCTTGCGGAGCGGACGAGCGAGATCCTGAAGCGCCTCGAGGTGCCGGCGGTCGGGGTGGTCCTGAACGGGGTCAAGGACGCCGCGTTCGCCCGCGGCTACTACCGCTACGCGGCGAAGGGGGACGGGGCAAAGAACGTCCCCCAGCCCAGCCCCTGGGAGTAGGGATTTCCCCATCTACCGTGTCACCGGGGAGCCCCGTATCCTCTTGAGTGGTGGATTCTGTGCTTGATTCTCCGCGCGACGTCGTCAGGTGTCTCATCACCTACGCGGACTGGTGGCAGCCGGCCACGTCGTCGATCCTCCAGGTGGGGGCGGCGCGTCGGGGCGGAGACCGGAACGACGGGATGCGCGCTGGGACCCTCGAGACGCTCGACGAGCGTACGGAGCTTCGCCGCAGGGTCGACCGGCTGGACGATCGTGAGCGGAAGCTGCTCTTCCTCTGGTACGTGACCGAGCTCCCGGTGGGCGAGATCGCGCGGTCGGTCGGTGTGTCCCGTCGGCACTGCTTCCGGGTCCGGTCGCGGGCGATCCACAAGATCGTCGAGATGGCCGACGACCCTCGGGCCTGAGGATCACCCCCTTCTGTCTGGAGATCGATGATGAAGAACACTGCACGGCTACGTCGTCAGATCCTGTCCCGCGAGGCCTCCGTCGCCGTCGTGGGCCAGGGCTACGTCGGCCTCTCGGTGGCCTGCGCCGCCGCGGAGGCCGGGTTCACCGTGACCGGGATCGACTCCGACCACGAGAGGGTCGAGGACCTCTCCGGCGGCATCCTGTCGGTGGCTGGGGTGTCCGATGAGGTGTTCCGCGCGGCGATGGCCACCGGCCGCCTCGGCTTCTCGACGGAGCACGCCGCGCTCGCCGACCACGGGGTGATCCTGATCTGCGTGCCGACCCCCGTGCGGGACAGCACCCCGGACGTCTCGTTCATCGAGAACGCCTGCGAGAAAGTGGCGGCCGACCTCGGCCCCGGCTGCCTCGTCGTGCTCGAGTCCACGACGTATCCGGGGACCACCGAGGAGCTCGTGAGACCCATCCTGGAGACCTCGGGGTTCTTCGCCGACCGGGACTTCCTCCTCGCCTACTCGCCCGAGCGGATCGACCCGGGGAACGAGGAGTACGGGATGCGGAACATCCCGCGCGTCGTCGGAGGTGTCACCCCGGAGGCGGCGGGACTGGCCACGCTGTTCTACGAGCAGCTCGTGGACAAGGTCTTCGCGGTCTCGTCCACGCGGGCCGCCGAGCTGGCGAAGCTCCTCGAGAACACCTTCCGGCACGTGAACATCGCCCTGGTCAACGAGATGGCGACGCTCTGTCACGAGATGGGGATCGACGTCTGGGAGGTGATCGAGGCCACGGCCACGAAGCCTTTCGGTTTCATGCCCTTCTCGCCCGGCCCCGGCGTCGGCGGGCACTGCATCCCGCTCGACCCGACCTTCCTGGCGTGGCAGGTGCGCCGCGACGCCGGCCACCAGTTCCGGATACTCGAGCAGGCCGAGGATGTCAACGCCCAGATGCCCAGGTACGTCGCGAGCCGGATCGGGGAGGCCCTCAACGAGGAGGGAAAGCCCGTGCGCCAGTCGAGCGTCCTGGTCCTGGGCGTCGCCTACAAGCCCGACGTGGGGGACGTGCGAGAGTCTCCGGCGTTGGGCGTGATGAGGCATCTCGTCAGGACGAAGGCCAAGCTCTCGTTCCACGACCCCTATGTGGAGTCCGTCACCCTGGGGGGCGACGTGCTCCGACGGACGGAGCTCACCCTGCGCAGCGTCTCCGCGGCCGACTGCGTGGCGCTGCTCACACCCCACAGCGCGTACGACCTTGAATGGATCGCGGAGCACGCTCGGCTCATCTTCGACGCGCAGAACGCCTTCGGGGCGAGCGTGCCGCCCAACGTGGTTCGGTTGTGAGCGCGGAGGGTCGCTACCGGCGATCTCCGGCCGTGCTCGCTCGATCGGTCGGCGAGAGCGTGATCCTCGCTGCGGGGGACCGAGAGGGCTTCGAGGTGCTCGACGGGGCAGGTGCCATCATCTGGGACCTCCTGGAGGAGGAGGTCACGTCGGGCCAGATCACGGCTACGCTCGCGGCATGGTTCGAGGGTCCGCGCGACGTGATCGCGCGGGACGTCGAGGGGCTGTTGGCCGATCTGAGGCAGCGAGGTCTCATCGAGGAGGTCGACGCGAGCCGTGGCTGACTGGCGGCCGGTAGAGCCCTTCCTCC
>DASUTW010000298.1:0-3961 GCA_036374395.1 Actinomycetota bacterium | reverse complement strand
GGCCGCCGCCGCGGAGGTCGAGGCCCTGGAGGCCGAGGAGGACCCCGCCGCGCGCGAGCCCATCGCCCGTCGGCTCGAGGACGAGGTGGCGAAGCGGGCGCGCGAGGTCGCGTCGTACCTCGAGCCGTCGCTGACCACCCCCTTCGCCGTGGCCTGCGTCCCCGACGCGGCCTACGCGGCGTGCCGGAAGGCGCACGCGGTCGCCTTCCGGCACGGGGTGGTCATCGTGGCCTACTCTGCGGCGCTGCCGGTCCTGCTCTCCCTGTACGCGCTCGGGTCGCGGTACGGGCAGAGCGGCGACGTCGAGGCCTGCCTGGCGGAGCTGGAGAGCGTGCTCGAGGGCATGGAACAGACCCTGGAGAACCGGGTCGCTCGCGCCACGACGATGCTCCAGAACGCCGCCGACGAGTGGCGGGCCGGGCTGGGTCGGGCTCGCTGGGCGGTGGCCAAGGGGCGGGGGACCGCGGGAGCCCTCGAGGACGAGCGGCGGCTCGAGGCGGTGGAGTAGCGGCGACGATATCCTGCGAGCCGTGTCGTTCGAGGACGCGCTGCGGGATCTGGGGTTCGTCTTCTCCCGGCGGGGTAGGGGCGGCGAGACCTGGGAGCACCGTGCCACGCCGTACCTCACCCACTACGTGCAGCTGCTCGAGGACGGCACAGCGCTCTTCACCTGGGAGGTCGCGATCGGGGAGCTGATGGCGGCCCACGGACTCCAGGTTGGCTCCGATGAGCACCTCAACACGTTCTTGTTCCCACGCGAGGACGCCCGGGGCCCCCGCGACGCGGCATGGGTCTCGGCCCAGATGGACGCCGTCGAGGAGCGCCTGACGGCCATCTCACTGCTCTCGGCCCAGCCCTGAGCCGGTCGCTCGCGCTACGCTTGGCGCGTGGAGATCGAGCGCGCCCTCGTCGCCTTCGCCCACCCGGACGACGCCGAGTTCCTCTGCGGAGGGACGGTGGCGCTCTGGGCCAAGCAGGGCGTCGAGGTCACGTACGTCTGCGCCACCGACGGCTCGGCCGGCTGGAACGCGCCCGGCATGACCCGCGAGGAGATCGCCGCGCGCCGCGAGGAGGAGATGCGCGAGGTGGCCGACCTCCTCGGGGTGAAGGAGGTCCGCTTCCTGGGATATCCGGACGGGATGCTGGAGCCCTCGCTCGACCTGCGGCGCTCCCTGACCCGAGAGGTGCGCCGGGCCCGCCCCGACATCCTCGTCTCGTTCGACCCCTCGGAGCTGTGGAGCGGCCGGAGCTACATCAACCACCCCGACCACCGGGCGGTGGGGGAGGCCGTGTTGGCCGTCACGGCATGCGACGCGCCGACGCGCCCCCAGTTCCCCGAGCTTCTGGAGGAGGGCCTCGAGCCGTTCAAGGTCCGCGGCGTGTGGCTCGCCTCCGACGAGGGCGAGCACGTGGTGGACATCGGCGAGGCGATCGACCTGAAGATCCAGGCGGTGCGGGCCCACCAGAGCCAGATGGAGAACATGGGCGAGTTCGACGCCGACGCCCGCGTCCGGAGGTGGGCCCGCGACCAGGCGGAGGGCACGCCCCACGAGTTCGTGGAGCGGTTCCGCGCGTTCCGGATCGAGGTCTGAGGATGGCCGACGAGGAACCACGCCCCCTGGATCCCGACGAGCGCCGGAACATCGAGGCCGACCTCGAGGACCTATCGGCGATGCGGTCGGTCTTCGAGGGGCAGGGCATGCGGGGCGTCGCCATCGCCTGCCCCGAATGCCAGACCGACCATTTCTACGGGTGGGACCTCATCATCGAGTCCCTGGAGCACATGCTCGAGACCGGCGAGCCCCGGATGCACGAGCCCGCGTTCGATCCCCGCGAGGAGGACTACGTCCTCTGGGACTACGGCAAGGGGTACGTGGACGCGCTGGCCGACGCCGGCCTCAAGGAGACCCCCGGCTCCGAGGTGACCCTCCTGGCCTGCGCCTGGTGCGACACCCCGGTGGAGGCGCACTTCTCGTACTGCCCGAAGTGCGGCCGCTCCATGGCCCCGGCCCGTCTCCTCCGCGAGCTCGTGAGTCGAGGGATGGACGAGCGCGAGGCCCGGGCCCTGCTGGTCAAGGCCGGCTTCGACCCGTTCCGGTAGCGACGAGCTCCGCGAGCCCGCGCCGCCCCGAGCGCATCATCCTCGCGTGGTTCCAGCGGAAGAGCGGACGGGCGATCGGGGCGAGCCTTCGCATCAGCGGCTTCCTCGCCTTGACGTCCTGCTCGAAGAGGAGCCGGGTCGAGCCGTCGCCGTCGGGACGCAGGCGGAACCTGGCGAAGCCGCGGAGGTCCCCCTCGATCCCCGCCTCGAGGATGCTCTCGGTGTCGTGGCGGCGGGTCAGCAGGAGGTGCAGGTCGTAGGGGAGCGCGGAGCGGATGCGGACGACCGCGCGGTCCTCGTCCACGCGGTGGCTCTCCCGGATCTCGGGCCACCACCGGCTCCAGGCGTCGAGCTCGTGGAGGAGCTCGAGGACGACCTCGGGCGTCGCGGGGATGCGCCAGACCGAGCGAAAGCGGTACCGGTTGAGGGTCAGGGGGCCTCCTCGAGGATGCAGTCCTGTGGGGCCTTGTCGGGGCGGATGCCCTTGAACGAGGGGGCGCGCAGCTTCCCGGCCTTCGTCACGTGCAGGTACTCGACCTCGCAGACGAGCTCGGGCCGCACCCAGGTCGCGCCCTTCACCGAGGCCAGCTCGCGGTCGCCGATCGGGGGCTCCTCCTCGCGGATCTCGCGGAGGCGGTCCAGGACCTGGAGGGTCAGCTGCTCGGTGAAGCCCGTCCCCACCTGGCCCACCCAGCGGAGCTCGTCACCCACGTAGGCCCCGAGCAGCAGCGCTCCGAACGACGACGCCCGCGAGCCCTCGCCCCGGGTCCAGCCGAGGATCACGCAGTCCTGCCGCTTCACCGCCTTCACCTTCCGCCAGTCCTTCGACCGCCGGCCGGGCTGGTAGCGGGTGCCGAGCTTCTTGGCCACGATGCCCTCGTAGCCGAGGCCCTTGGCCGCCTCGAACAGCCGCTCGCCCTCCCCGTCCAGGTACAAGGTGAGCCCCAGACGATCCGACTCGGTGACGATGCCCTCGAGCAGGCGGCGGCGCTCCTCCAGCGGCTCGTTCGTCAGGTCTCGCTCGTCGAGCCACAGCAGGTCGAAGGCGTACAGCCGCACGGGGATGCGGCGGCGGGCCTTCTCGATGTCGGACGGAGCGGAGAGGTTGATCCGCTCCTGGAGCCGCTCGAACGAGGGGCGCCCCGCATCGTCCACGGCCACGATCTCGCCGTCGAGGACGGCCCACAGCGCGTTCGTCCACCGGGCCAGGTTGTCGAGCTCGGGGTACTGGGCCGTCTGGTCGCGGCCCTTCCGCGAGAGGAGCCGCGTGGCGTCGGTGGTGACGTAGGCGAGCGTCCGGACGCCGTCGAGCTTCGGCTCGAAGCGCCAGCCCGGGTCGTCGAACGGATCGTGCCCCGGGTCGGCCATCATCGGCTGGAGCGCGGGCGGCGGCTCGGGCTGGGGCGCATCCGACGCCTTGCCCAGGAAGATCAGCCAGTCCCGGTCGGTCTTCACGAGGTGGTACTCGCCGCGATGCCGGGTCCCGTGGAGGCGGAACGAGACCTTCTCGTCGGTCCACTCCAGCGGCTCGTAGGTGCCACGGTCGAAGATGCGGACCTCCCCCGCGCCGTAGTGGCCCTCGGGGATCCATCCTTGGAATCCCCCGTAGTCGAGGGGGTGGTCCTCGGTGTGGACGGCGAGGCGACGGTCGCCGGGCGTCAGGGGAAGCCCGCGCGGGACGGCCCACGAGGCCAGCACCCCGCCCTCCTCCAGCCGCAGGTCGTAGTGGAGCCGGGTGGCTTCGTGCTTCTGGATCACGAAGGAGCGCCCGTCGCCGCCGGCGGGGACGGGCGGGGGCTCGGGCGTCTCCGCGAAGTCGCGCATCTCGCCGTACTTGGCGAGGCGGGCCGCGGCGTCCCC
>DASUTW010000297.1:0-4383 GCA_036374395.1 Actinomycetota bacterium | reverse complement strand
CCGCCACGTCCGCACGATCACCGGGCAGATGTCGCGGCTGCGGGGGATGCGCGACGACGAGCTGATGTCCCAGGCCAAGGAGCTGGGGGCCCCCTTCGAGCTCGTGCGGCAGGTCGCGAGCACCGGGACCCTGCCGGTCGTGAACTTCGCGGCCGGGGGCCTGGCGACGCCCGCGGATGCGGCCCTCATGATGCAGCTCGGGGTGGAGGGCGTCTTCGTGGGATCCGGGATCTTCAAGTCAGACGACCCGGCCACCAGGGCCCGGGCCATCGTGGAGGCCACGACCTCCTACCGGGACCCCGAGATGCTCGCGAAGATCTCTCGAGGTCTCGGAGAGCCGATGAAGGGGATCGAGATCTCCACGCTGGGCGAGGAGGGTCTCCTCCAGACCCGCGGCTGGTAGGGATGGCGGAGGAGCGGCGGGCCGAGGGCAGGGCCGCCTACGTCATCTCCCAGCTCTACTACTACGTCGCCGCCGTGATCGGGGTGGCGCTCCTCATCGGCGGCGCGGTGGCGGCCCTCTTCGGGCTCCGGGAGATCGTCCTTCCTCGGGAGTGGGAGTCCACCGAGGGCGGCATCCGAACGATGCTCACCGGCGCCGCCTTCGCCCTGCCCGGGCTGGCGCTGCTCTGGACCCATCTCCGAGAGGCCAGGCGGCGCGAGGGACTGCCTTTCTCCGGGACGTTCTGGGGCGCGTCCCTCTACTTCCACCTCGTCGCGCTGATCGCGCTGGGATTCGTGCTGATCGGGACGACCGGGATCCTGGTCTCGCTCGTGGACGTCGTCTATCGGCCCTCCGCGGGACCGGGCCTGTTCCGGCCCTCCCGGTCGGAGGCGCTCCGGCAGATGCTAGACTTCGCGATCTTCGTGGTCGTGGCCGGCCCCGTCTTCTGGTGGCACCTCGGGCGGGGCCGGCGCGCCGTCGGGTCCCCCTAGCCCTCCAGGCCCTCCGTCACCGCCAGGGTGTTCCCTTCGCTGTCCTTGAACCAGGCGCCGCGGGCGGGCCCCATCTTCGCGATCGGACCGTCCCACTCGACGCCCTCCATCTCGAAGGTCTCGAACTCCACCCCGCGGCCCTGGAGCCACTCGACGACCGCGGCCACGTCGTCCACCCGCCACTCCATCGCGGTGTTCGTGGCGCTGCCCGCATGGGGCGTGGGGAACAGCGCGAAGACCACGCCCCCGGACTCGTACCAGAGGCCTCCGGGGTCCTCGCTCGTGGGTCGCAGGTCGAGCTTCTCGTCGTACCAGGCCCGCGCCCGGTCGATGTCCGCGGCTGGGAGCGTCGGGTGCACCGGGTACCGTTCAAGCATCTCCGCACCTCCTTCCGCGGGCACGAGCGCTCGCTCGCATCGTCGACATCCTGCTCCAACCCGAGGCGCTTGGGAAGCCCCCCGCCTGCGTCGCTATCATGGCGATGACATGAAGGCAGGCATCCTCGCCCTCCAGGGCGATTTCCGGGAGCACGGCCGGGTCATCGCGAGCTGCGGCGCGACCCCCGTCGAGGTCCGAACGCCCGAGGATCTCGCCTCGGTGGAGTGCCTGGTGATCCCCGGCGGGGAGTCCACCACGATCGGCACGCTCGCCGGGGGACGGGGGCTCGTGGACGCGATCAGGGAGCGGGCCGAGGGGGGCATGCCGGTCTTCGGGACGTGCGCCGGGATGATCGTGATGGCCAAGGAGCTGATCGGGGGGGAGCCACTCCTCTCGCTGATGGACGTCACCGTCGAGCGCAACGCCTACGGGCGGCAGGTGGACTCGTTCGAGGCCGAGGTCGAGGTGCGCGGCGAGCCCGAGCCGGTGCGCGGCGTCTTCATCAGGGCCCCGGTGGTGGTCGAGGTGGGGGAGGGCGTGGAGATCCTCGCCGAGCACGAGGGGCGCCCGGTCGTCGTGGAGCAGGGGAACCTGCTGGCGGCGTCCTTCCACCCCGAGCTCGCCCCGGACCCGCGGCTGCACGAGCGGCTGCTGGGAAAGGTGCGCTGATGTCCGGGCACTCCAAGTGGTCCACGATCAAGCACAAGAAGGCGGCGCAGGACCAGCGCCGAGGGAAGCTCTTCTCCAAGCTGATCCGGGCGATCGAGGTCGCCGCGCGCGAGGGCGGAGGCAGCGTCGAGGGAAACCCGACCCTGGCCTCGGCGGTCCAGAAGGCCAAGGAATTCTCCGTCCCGAACGAGAACATCGAGCGGGCGATCAAGCGGGGGACCGGCGATCTCGGGGGCGTCCGCTACGAGGAGGTCGTCTACGAGGGGTACGGACCCGGCGGGGTCGCGGTCCTCGTGGCCACGCTGACGGACAACCGCAACAGGACGGGCTCGGACGTCCGCTCCACGTTCACGAAGCGCGGCGGGAACCTGGGGGACCCGGGAAGCGTCTCGTTCCTCTTCGAGCGGAAGGGCGTGATCCGCGTGTCCCGGGAGGAGGCGGACGAGGACCGCCTCTTGGAGCTCGTGCTGGAAGCCGGCGCCGAGGACCTGGTCGAGGACGGCGACGAGTGGGAGGTGCGCACCGGCCCGACGGCCTTCGCCGACGTGCGGACCGTCGTCGAGGGTGCGGGCATCCCCATCTCCTCGGCGGAGGTCACGATGCTCCCCCAGACGACGGTCCCCGTGGAGGGATCCGAGGCGAAGCAGGTGCTGGGGCTGATCGAGGCGCTGGACGATCTCGACGACGTCCAGGCCGTCTACGCGAACTTCGACATCCCCGAGGAGATGCTGGCCGAGGTCGGCTGACCCGGGCCAAGAGCCGCGCTCCGGGGGATACTCGAGCCATGCGGGCTCGACCCATCGTCGTGCTGCTGGCGCTCGGTCTCGGCGCCTGCACGGCGCCCGCCGATCCCGCCCCCACCGCCCCGAGCGGCCCCACCTACCGAGATCGGGTCGAGGTCGAGGCCGCGGTCGAGGCCTTCCTCGAGGGATTCGCGGAGGGCGGCGAGCATCCCGACGAGCTCCTGGCCTCGGTCGCGGGCGACCGTCTCCGGGACTGGGCCCGCTGGATCAACCGCTACCGGCCCGAGCGGGAGGCCGTGAGAGCGGGCCGCGTCGAGATCGAGAGCCTGCGCGTCGAGTCGATCCGGGGCGGGGTGGCGGTCGCGGTCGTGGATGCGACGGTGCACCAGCCGGCCCGGGACGAGGTGGGGGCGCGCCGGATCGTGGCCCGGTCGTTCAACGGCCCGGTGGAGCTGCGGCGCGAGGCATCGGGGTGGCGAGTGGTGGACATCGTCCGGGACGGCGCGCCGATGAGCTACGCGATCGGCGTCTTCGACGAGCCGGCGGCGGTGGAGGAGGCCGGCATCCGCGTGGAGGTCTCCAGCGTGTACCGCTTCCGGTCGGGGACCGTGGCCACGATCCGGATCGAGAACGGCACGGGGATGCCGATCGTCCTGGACCGAACCCACTCCCTGATCCAGGCGGCGGGGAGATGGGTGGGCGCCACGGAGGTCGCCGGGGACCTGGACGTCCCGATCCCGCCCGGGGTCGCGATCGAGGGCTCCCTGGCCTACCACGCGATCCCGATCCAGTGGCTGCCCGAGAAGGTGTTCGTGCACTTCCTCGAGGGCCCCGATCCGATCGAGATCGACCTTCCCCGAGACGGCTTCCTCCCGATCTGAATCCCGCCGCCTCCTTGAGCGGGCCGCCTCCCCCCCCTAGACTGAACACGTGTTCGAGCGGGTGGTGCTCGGCGTGGACCCGGGTGTGGCGTCCACGGGCCTCGCCGCCGTGGGCGGGGGTCGGCGCCGGGCGCAGGTGATCTGGGCGACGACCGTGCGCACGCCGGCAGACGCGCCCGAGGCCCAGCGCTTGCGCTCGATCGCGAGCGCCGTCCGAGAGGCGATCGCGACGCACCGGCCGGAGGCGCTCGCGATCGAGCGCCTCCTCTGGGGGCGCAACACCGGCAGCGCGATGGGGGTGGCCCGGGCCAGCGGGGCCGTGATGGTCGCCGGCGCGGAAGCGGGCATCCCGGTCCACGAGTACGCACCGCTGGAGGTGAAGATGGCGATCACCGGCGACGGGAACGCGGGGAAGCAGCAGGTCCGCCGCTCCCTGGCGAGGATCCATCGGGTGGAGGGCGTCCCGCGCCAGCCCGACGCCGCCGACGCCGCGGCCGTGGCCCTGTGCCACCTGCACCGTGCGCCGCTGGCGGAGGCCGTCCGGTGATCGCGTTCGTGGAGGGCGTCCTGGCCGAGCGGGGCGCCGACCGGGTGGTCGTGAGCGCGGGCGGGCTGGGATACGAGCTCCTTGTCTCGACGACGACGCTGGCGGCGCTGCCGGCGGTCGGGAAGCCCTCGCGACTCCTGACCCACCTCCAGGTCCGTGACGACTCGATGGTGCTGTTCGGCTTCTCCTCGGGCGCGGAGCGCGACCTCTTCGAGCTGCTGATCACGGT
>DASUTW010000296.1:0-6128 GCA_036374395.1 Actinomycetota bacterium | reverse complement strand
GCGATGTTCATGGTGTCGTCGCTGCGCCCATGGAGGAACCAGAACCCGTCCTCGTCCACGCTGGCCCAGTCGCCGTGGACCCAGACGTCGGGCCAGCGCGACCAGTAGGTCTCGAGGTAGCGCTGGGGGTCGCCCCAGACGCCCCGCGTCATGGCCGGCCAGGGCTTCGTGCAGACGAGCTCGCCCACCTCGCCGGGGGCGACCGGCTTCCCGTCGGCCCCCCACACGTCCATCGCCATCCCCAGCGCCGGGCCGCGCAGGGTGGCCGGCTTCAGGGCGTTGATCGGGAGTGGTGACAGGAAGCACGCGCCGATCTCGGTGCCGCCCGAGAGGTTGATGATCGGGCAGCGGCCCCCGCCGACCTTCTCCAGGAACCAGAGATAGGGGTCGGGGTTCCAGGGCTCGCCGGTGGAGCCCAGGATGCGGAGCGAGGACAGGTCGTGGCGCTCCACCCACTCGTCGCCGGCCGGGATCAGCGCTCGGATCAGGGTGGGGGAGATGCCGAGGTGGGTAATCCGGTGCCGCTCCACCATGTCCCAGATCCGGTCGGGCTGCGGGTGGTTGGGGGCGCCCTCGTAGAGGAAGACCGTTGCCCCCAGCGCGCCCGCCCCCGTGATCTCCCAAGGCCCCATGATCCAGCCCAGGTCCGAGACCCAGAACAGGACGTCGCCCCGCTGGACGTCGGTCTGGTAGGCGACCTCCTCGGCGATCTTCACGGTGAACCCGCCGTGGACGTGGACCGAGCCCTTGGGGCGGCCGGTCGTCCCGCTCGTGTAGGCGATGAAGAGGGGGTGCTCGCTGTCGAGCGAGAGCGTCTCGAACGAGGGAGATGCCTTCTCGGTCAGCTCCTCCCATCTCAGGTCTCGATCGGCTCGCCACGGGAGGTCGGATCGGCCCAGTCGGGACCAGACCACCACCTTCTCCACGGTGGGGGAGGCGTCGGCGGCCTCGTCGGCGATCTCCTTCATCGCCACCTGGGAGCCTCGCCGAGGAAAGCCGTCGGCGGTGAGCAGGACCTTGGCGTCGGCGTCGCGGAGGCGGGTGGCCACCGCGTCGGCCGCGTAGCCGGAGAAGATCGGGAGGTAGACGGCCCCCAGCTTGGCGCAGGCCAGCACGGCGGCCACCGTCTCGGGAGCCATCGGCATGAAGATCCCCACGGCGTCGCGCTCACCGACCCCGAGCGAGGCCAGCGCGTTCGCCAGGCGGTCGGCCATCTCGCGCAGCTCCCGGTACGTGACCGAGCGCACGGGGCCGTCCTCGCCCTCCCACAGCACCGCCACCGCGTCGGGGGTCTCCTCGGCCCAGCGGTCGCAGGTGGCGTGGGCGAGGTTGGTCTTCCCGCCGACGAACCACCTCGCCCAGGGGATCCCGTCGCTGGTGTCGAGCACGCGCTCGTAGGGTTCCAGGAAGGGGATGTCGAGATCCTTCACGACGGCGTCCCAGAACCACTCGACGTCGTCCCGCGAGCGGCGGACCAGCTCCTCGTAGGTCTCGATGCCGTGCGCCCGCATGAAGCGGGTGACGTTCGCTCGCTCGATGATCTCCTCGGTGGGCTCCCAGACGATGTCGCTCATCTGCCCTCCCGGGTACGCTTGACTGCCGTGAGCGAGACCAAGCCTACCGGGAAGCGGCGTCTGCTCACCGAGCGGCGGCTGCGGAACGTGGGGCTGGTGCTGGTGGGGGTGGTCACGCTCGTCGCGTTCGCCGTGTCGTCGGCGGCGCTCGGGTTCCTCTGGTACGCGGACTCCCGGGTCAACCGAATCCCGGAGGATCAGACGCCCGATATCGTCGACGTCCCCGAGGACCCGCTCGACCCGATCAACGTCCTGATCCTGGGAAGCGACACGCGCGAGGGGCTCGAGGAGGAGGAAGAGCAGTTCGGCTCGCCCGAGATGGTGGAGGGCGAGCGCTCGGACACGATCATCCTGGGCCACTTCGATCCCCAGGAGGAGCGCGCGGTGCTCGTCCACTTCCCCCGCGACCTGCGCGTGGAGATCCCGGGACACGGAGAGGACAAGATCAACGCGGCGTTCACGCTGGGGGGCCCCAATCTCGCGATCAAGACCGTGAGCCGGCTGACCGGGATCCCCATCCACCACTACATCGAGGTGAACTTCAACAGCTTCCGCACGATCGTCGCGGCGCTGGGCGGCGTCGAGGTCTGCATCGACCGGCCCATGATCGACCCGATGGCCGAGCTCGAGCTGCCCGAGGCCGGCTGCTACCAGATGGACGGCGACACGGCGCTGGCGTTCGTGCGGGCCCGGAACGTGGAGGGGGACCTGATCCCCGACTTCGCCAGGATCTCCCGCCAGCAGCAGTTCATCAGGGCGGTGACGAACAAGCTCTTCTCGCTGGGATCGGTCACGAGGATCCCCGAACTGGTGAGGGCGGTGGCCGGCTCGGTGCGGACCGATCACGCCCTGACCGTCACCGACCTGCTCGACTACGGACGGGAGCTGCAGGGGCTGGCCGCCGAGGACCCGACCGGCGCCTCCACGGTGGACCTCAGGATCGTCCCCGGCCTGGCCGGCCCGTCGTTCGTGGAGATGACGCCCGAGGCCGAGGCGCTGTTCCGGAGGCTCCGTGAGGACCGGCCGCTAGGCGACCTCGGCACGGCGCCCCCGGGCGAGGTCCCGCCGTCGCCGGCCCAGATCGCCGTGAAGGTGGTGGGGGCGGGGCGGGCGGCGGTCGCCGCCCGAGCCGAGGACCTGCTGAGGGACGCCGGGTTCATCGTCCTGCCCGGCGACCGCCGCCCGCCCCGCGAGGCGAGCGAGATCGTCCACGCCGCAGGGGCCGAGGCGATGGCTCAGGTCGTGGCGGGGTACTTCCCCGACCTCACCCTGCGCCAGGGAGGACGAGCCCTCCTCGGGGAGGCGGACGTGGCGGTGGTCCTGGGGGAGGATGCGCCGTGAAGGCCCTGATCCTGGCCGGCGGCGAGGGAACCCGCCTCCGACCCATCACCCACACCAGCTCGAAGCAGCTGATCCCGGTGGCCAACACGCCGATCCTCTTCTATGGGCTGCAGGCGGTGGCGGACGCCGGCATCCGCGAGGTCGGCATCGTGGTGGGGGACACCGCCGAGGAGATCGAGCAGGCCTGCGGCGACGGCTCCCGCTGGGGCGTCGAGATCACCTACATCCCTCAGGAGGCGCCGCTGGGGCTGGCCCACGCCGTCCTGATCTCGCGCGACTTCCTCGGCGACGACGACTTCGTGATGTACCTGGGGGACAACATCCTGCTGGAGGGGGTCTCGCGGTTCGTGCGGCAGTTCGAGGAGCACGCGCCCGACGCCCAGATCTTCCTGGCGAAGGTCCCCGAACCCGAGCGGTTCGGCGTGGCCGTGCTGGAGGGCGACCGGATCGTGCGGCTCGTGGAGAAGCCGAAGGACCGGATCAGCGACCTGGCGCTCGTGGGCGTCTATCTCTTCGACGCGAGCGTGCACGAGGCCGTTGCCAGCGTGGAGCCCTCGTGGCGGGGCGAGCTCGAGATCACCGACTCGATCCAGTACCTGATCGACCACGGAAAGAACGTGCGGGCCGAGATGGTCGAGGGCTGGTGGAAGGACACGGGGAAGCTCGAGGACCTCCTCGAGGCCAACCGGATGATGCTGTCCCGGTTGGAGGGCGGGGTGGAGGGCGAGGTGGACGACGCGTCGCGCCTCGTCGGTCCGGTCGTGGTCGCGCCCGGGGCCAAGGTCACACGTTCGGTGATCCGCGGCCCTTCCATCGTGGGCGAGGGAACCACGATCGAGGATTCGCTGATCGGCCCCTACGCCTCGATCTACACGGGCTGCGAGATCACCGGCAGCGAGGTCGAGGACTCGATCGTGATGGAGCGGTGCCGGATCCACGGGGTCCCCGGGATCGCGGAGTCGCTGCTGGGCAAGGACGTCGAGGTCTCGAGGGGGAGGCGCGGTCGGGCCGCCCACCGCCTCATGCTCGGCGACCAGTCCCAGGTGGAGGTCCTGTAGCGACCCTCCTGTAGACTCTGGCCCGTGGCGGACCGGATCGAGGGCGTCTGGGTCAAGGACCTGCGCTTCATCCCCGACGAGCGCGGGCGGCTGATCGAGATCCTGCGCTCGGACGACGAGGGGTTCAGGAAGTTCGGGCAGGTGTACATGACCACGACCTACCCGGGGGTGGTGAAGGCCTGGCACCTCCACAAGGTCCAGGACGACAACTTCTGCTGCCTCAAGGGGATGGTGAAGCTCGTGATGTACGACGCCCGCGACGCCTCCCCGACGAAGGGCACGATCAACGAGCTGTTCATCGGCGATCACGACCCCAAGCTGGTGAGGGTCCCGCCCGGCGTGTACCACGGCTGGAAAGGCGTGTCGGAGGAGGAGGCGATCGTCCTCAACGTTCCGACGGAGCCGTACAATCACGAGGCGCCCGACGAGTACCGGGCGGCGTGGAACACGCCGGACATCCCCTACAGCTGGGACATCGTCTTCAAGTGAACATCCTGGTCACGGGAGGAGCCGGGTTCATCGGCTCCCACTTCGTGGATCTCGCCATGGCCGACCCGAGCCGTCGGGTGACGGTCCTCGACGCGCTGACCTACGCGGGAACGAGGGAGAACCTCGAGGGGCATCGGGAGGACGAGCGCATGCGGCTGATCGTGGGCGACGTGGCCGACCCCGAGGCCGTTCGGGAGGCGCTGGAGGGCGCGGACGTCGCGGTCCACTTCGCGGCCGAGTCGTTCGTGGATCGGAGCATCGAGGCCGCGGATCCGTTCGTGCGGACGAACGTCCAGGGGACGCTCACGCTGCTGACGGCGTGCCGGGAGGCCGGCGTTCCCATGGTCCAGGTCTCCACCGATGAGGTCTACGGCTCGATCGAGGACGGCGCCTTCACCGAGGACTCGCCTCTCGCCCCCAACAACCCCTACGCGGCGACGAAGGCCGCGGCCGACCTCCTGTGCCGGTCGTTCCGGGCGACGTTCGGGGTGGACGTGCGGATCCTGCGGGGAACGAACGCCTACGGGCCCAGGCAGCATCGCGAGAAGGCGATCCCGGTGTTCATCGCGGCGGCGCTCGGCGGGCGGCCGCTCCCCGTGTACGGGGACGGGTCGAACCGTCGGGAGTGGCTGCACGTGACCGACTTCGCCCGGGCGGTCCGGACCGTGGTGGAGCAGGGCGAGCCCGGCGGCGTCTACAACGCCGGCGGCGGGCGGGAGCTCGCCAACGTCGACCTGGCCAGGGAGATCTGCCGGCTCGCGGGTGCCGCCGAGGAGCTCGTCTCGTTCGTGGAGGACCGCCCCGGGCACGACCTCCGGTACTCGATGCTGTGGGAGCGGATCGCGGCGCTGGGCTGGAAGCCCGAGGTGCCGTTCGACGAGGGCCTGGCGGGGACCGTCGAGTGGTTCCGCGCGCATCCGGAGCGGCTGGAGGGCTCGCCGTGAGGATCGTCGTCACCGGGGCGGGCGGGGGCGTGGGCAGGGCCCTGCGCGAGGCGGCCCCGGCCCACCACGAGATCGAGTGGCTGGCTCACGACGACCTCTCGGTCGAGGATCGCCACGCGGTCATGCAACGGGTGGCGGGCGCCGACCCCGACGTGATCCTCCACCTCGCGGCCGAGACGAAGGTGGACGACTGCGAGCGGGATCCCGATGCCGCCTACCGCGCGAACGCGCTGGGGACGGCGAACGTGGCGCTGGCCGCGAGGGAGACGGGGGCGCTGCTCGTGGCGCTCTCCACGGACTACGTGTTCGACGGGACGAAGGGCGAGCCGTACCACGAGTTCGACCGGCCGAACCCGATCTCGGTCTACGGGACCTCGAAGCTAGCGGGGGAGGAGGAGGCGAGGGCTCTCGCCCCCGACCACCTGATCGTGCGGACGGCCTGGGTCTTCGGGGGCGGCGACGACTTCGTCACGGGGGCCGTCCGGCGGCTGGCGAGCGGCGAGGAGGTGGCGGCGATCGTCGACCTCCACGGGACGCCGACCTACGTGCGGCACCTGGCCGAGCGGCTGTTCCCGCTGGCCGTCTCGGGGCTGCGCGGCGTCGTCCACCTCGGAGGGCCGGAGCGGACGACGTTCTTCGACCTACTGGCGCGGGCGCGCGGCCTGGGCGGCCTGCCGGGGACCCCGGTGGAGCAGAAGGACGCGGACCTCGGCCGCCCGGCC
>DASUTW010000295.1:0-8863 GCA_036374395.1 Actinomycetota bacterium | reverse complement strand
GTGCCCGCCGGCCCCATGATCGAGCCCTCGCTCGTCCTGGTCCGGGACGACCTCCAGGCGGAGGCCGCGGCCGCCAACGCCCCCGCTGAGAGCGCCGCCGATCTGATCCGCTCCTGGGACGACGCGCGGGCCCTGCTCGTCGTCTACGGGGGGACCGTGCCCGACGCCGGGACCTCGGTCCGCGTCGAGGACGTCGCGCTGGAGCCGGAGGCACGCCACCTGATCGTCACCGCGACGCTCGAGTCGGAGGATCCCGCGCTCCAGGTCGTCTCGATCGCCTGGGCCGCGGTCTCGCTCGACGCCGACCTCGTGGCCCGCGCCGATACCTGCGCGCTCGTCCTTGACGGCCGCGAGGTCCCCGACGCGGCGTGCTCCGTGACGATCCCCTACGCGTCGAAGTAGCGGTAGAACTCGTAGGGGTGCGGCCGCAGCCGCAGCTCGTCGATCTCGTTCCTGCGCTTGTAGTCGATCCAGGTGTCAACGACGTCCTGGGTGAAGACCCCGCCCTCCAGCAGGAACGCGTGATCCGACTCGAGCGCGGCGATCACCTCGTCCAACGACCCGGGGACCTGACGGACCTCGGCCGCCTCCTCGGGCGGGAGGTCGTAGAGGTCCTTGTCGATCGGGTCCGGCGGCTCGGTCTTGTTCTTGATCCCGTCGATCCCTGCCATCAGCATCGCGCTGAACGCGAGGTACGGGTTGGCCGTGGGGTCGGGCGAGCGGAACTCGATCCGCTTGGCCACCGGCGTCTTGTAGTAGACGGGGATCCGGATGCAGGCGGAGCGGTTCCGCTGGGAGTAGACGAGGTTGATCGGTGCCTCATACCCGGGGACGAGCCTGCGGTAGGAGTTCGTGGTCGGCGCGGCGAACGCCAGGAGCGCCGGCGCGTGCTGCAGAAGGCCCCCGATGTACCAGCGCGCCGAGTCCGACAGCCCCGCGTACCCCATCTCGTCCCAGAACAGGTTCTCGTCGGCGGACCACAGGCTCTGGTGCGTGTGCATCCCGGACCCGTTGTCCTCGAAGATCGGCTTCGGCATGAACGTCACCGTCTTGCCGGCCGCGAGCGCCGTGTTCTTGACGACGTACTTGTAGGTCATCACCTTGTCGGCGGTCCGCAGCAGGGTGTCGTACCGGATGTCGATCTCGGCCTGCCCTGCCGTCCCCACCTCGTGGTGGTGGACCTCGACCTGGATCCCGACCCTCTCCAGGTTCAGCATCATCTCGGTGCGGAGGTCCTGGTAGTGGTCCATCGGCGGGACGGGGAAGTAGCCCTCCTTATAGCGAGGCTTGTACCCCTTGTTCCCCCCCTCCTCGTCCCGGCCCGAGTTCCACACGCCCTCCATCGCGTCGATGTGGTAGTAGCCCTCGTGCTGGTTCTGGTCGAAGCGGATCCCGTCGAAGATGTAGAACTCACACTCCGGGCCCCAGTAGGAGGTCTCCGCGATCCCCGTCTGCTGGAGGTAGAGCTCGGCCTTCCGGGCGATGCCGCGTGGGTCGCGCGTGTACATCTCGCCGGTGACCGGGTCCTTCACGAAGCAGTGCAGCACCAGGGTGGGGCGGGGACGGAAGGGGTCGACGTAGGCGGCCCCGGGGTCCGGCAGGAGCAGCATGTCCGACTCCTGGATCTCCTGGAAGCCGCGGATCGAGGACCCGTCGAACCCGAACCCGTCCTCGAAGCTCTCCTCGGTCAGCTCGGACACGGGGACGGAGAAGTGCTGCATCAGCCCGGGGAGATCGCAGAACCGGAGGTCGACCACCTCCGCTCCCGCGTCCTTCGCCATCGCCAGGACGTCCTTCGGCGTGCTCACGCGCAACCCTCCTTCGCTCGGATGTCCGGAAGCCTACCGGGCGGTCGTCACCGGAGCGTCTCCTGCCCGTTAACTCTCTGTAACGGATCGGGGTTGAGGTATCGAGGATTCGCTGG
The DNA here is from genome assembly GCA_036374395.1 of Actinomycetota bacterium. GTDB lineage: Bacteria > Actinomycetota > UBA4738 > UBA4738 > CALAEC01 > DASUTW01. The sequence goes on along the minus strand of DASUTW010000295.1, from coordinate 6,939 downwards.
TCCCCTCGGCAGCATGCGATCCAGAGCAAGGGCCCGGGTCCTCGCGACCGCGCTGGCCGCGACGCTGGCGTTCTCGATCACAGGGATCGGGACGCCAGGGATCACGCGCTTAGTCTAGTGGGGGCTCGCCGGACGAGGCGCGGTAGCCCACGCTGCGGACCGTCTCGATCAGGTGCTCGTGCTCCGGGCCGAGCTTGGCTCGCAGCCGCCGGACGTGGACGTCGACCGTCCGGGTGCCTCCGTAGAAGTCGTAGCCCCATACCTCGCGGAGCAGCTGGGCCCTGGTGAAGACGCGGCCCTCGTGCTGGGCGAGGAAGCGCAGCAGCTCGAACTCCTTGAACGTGAGGTCGAGGGCGCGGCCCCCGGCCGTGACGCGGTAGGTCAGCGTGTTGATCGCCACCGGCCCCAGCCGGAGCACGCCCTCGCCGGTCTCCCCCACGCGGGATCGCAGGAGCTCCACGCGGAGCCGTAGTTCGTCCTCCCCGGTCTCCGGATGAACGAAGTCGTCGGCCACCTCCTGCCAGGGCAGGATCGCGAGCTGATCCCGCCCCAGGACCACGAGGGCCGGTGGGCCGCCGCGCGCCCGCAGCTCGCGGAGGAGTCCGAAGCAGCGCTCGGGGTCGGGGACGGAGTCGGCCACCACCAGGTCGGGGCCGAGATCGGGGACGCGGGCCAGCCCGCCGGCGTCCAGCGAGTCGGTCTTGACGTCCGTCCCCAGGGCGTGCGCGGCGGGGAGCACGTCGCCGGGGCGGCGATCCGTGAGGATGAGGAGCCGTCGCACCGGGACGAGCGTAGCATCGGCCCCTCGATCGGGGGAGGTACCCTTGCCTCCGTGATCGCGCGGCTCCTCTCCCGCCGCTATCGGTCGGCCGCCCCGTTCGCGGCGACCACGGCCGACGGCGTCCCGCTCGTCGGGGCCCGCCTGGGCCGGGGTCCGGCCGCGCTCGTCCTCTGCCACGGCTTCATGGGATGGCACCGCAAGGCGCGCATCGTCTCGTTCGCGGAGCGGCTGGCCGAGCGGTTCCTCGTCTTCGTCTTCGACCTCCGGGGGCACGGCGGGAGCGCCGGCGTCTGCACGTACGGCGACCGCGAGTACCTTGACGTGGACGCGATCGTGGGGCTGGCCCGCCGCGAGGCGGGCCTCCCGGTGGCCACCCTGGGTGCCTCAATGGGCGGGATCGCGGTGATCCGTCAGGCCGCGCTCGGCGAGCCTCCCGACGCGGTGATGGCCGTGTCCACGCCCGCGCGGTGGGAGGGGCACGCGACCGCCGCGGTCCGGCGCGTGACTCGGATGACGGCCACGCCGTCGGGCCGCCGGATGATGCGGGCCCTGGGGTTCCGTCTGACCGACACCTGGGGGTCGCCGGAGGATCCCGAGCGGCTCGTGGAGAAGGTGGCCCCTACCCCCCTCGTCATCGTCCACGGCCGCGACGACCACTACTTCGACGAGGAGAACGCCTGGCGTCTCTACGCGCGGGCGGGGGAGCCGAAGCGGCTGATGCTGGCCTCGCGCTTCGGCCACGCCGAGGACGGCTTCACCCCCGCCTTCGCCGACCTCGCGGCTCGCCGCCTCCTCGAGATCCTCCCGACGTGACCTCACGAAACCGCGCCCCGCTCCGTTCTTCGGGCGTGGGACTGCCGCCGTTCATGGACGTGCTCGAGGAGCACGGCGACATGGTGTACCGCTACCTGCGGGTCGCGGTGGGGCCAGAGGACGCGGAGGACTGTCTCCAGGAGACGCTCCTGTCGGCCCTGCGCGCCTACCCGGACCTGGCCGACGCCAGGAACCTCCGCGGGTGGCTGCTCACCATCGCGAAGCGGAAGGCGCTCGACGAGCACCGGGCCCGGGGGCGCCGGCCCTCGCCCTCGGGGCGGCTGCCCGAGGCGGCGATCGACCCGCCCACCGAGGCCGAGGACGGGCTCTGGCGGGCGGTGCGGGAGCTCCCTCCGAAGCAGCGGGAGGCGGTCGTGTACCGGTTCGTGTGCGACCTGGCGCATCGCGAGATCGCGGAGCTGATGAGCTCGACCGAGGCCGCGGCCAGGCGGAACGTGCACGAGGGGCTGCGGGCCCTTCGGGAGGTTTGGAGATGAGAGACGTGGAGCGGGCGCTGCGGGGCGGGTCGATGCCCGAGGGGGCGGTCGAGCGCTTCGTCGAGCGCGCCTGGAACGAGGTGGACGGCGTCGTGGCGTACGCCGGCGTGGACTCGCCGTTCGGTCGGCTGATCGTAGCGGCCACGCGGCGGGGGATCGTCTGCCTCGCCTATCCGGGCGAGGCGGACGCGGTCCAGGAGCTGGCCGAGCGGCTGACGCCGCGCCTCGTCGAGGCGCCGGAGCGCCTCGACGAGGCGCGGCGCGAGCTCGACGACTACTTCGAGGGCAGGCGCGACCGCTTCGACCTGGCGGTGGACCTCTCGCTCGTCCGCGGCGAGTTCACCCGCAAGGTGCTCCGGGCCACCTCGCGGATCCCGTTCGGGAGGACGCTCACCTACACCGAGGTGGCGACGAAGGCCGGCAGCCCCCGCGGCTCGAGGGCGGCGGGCAACGCGCTGGGATCGAACCCGATCCCGATCGTCGTCCCCTGCCATCGGGTGATCCACGCCTCCGGCGGGCTGGGCGGCTACACGGGCGGGCTCGATCGCAAGGAGTTCCTCCTCAGGCTCGAGGGTGTGCTCGGCGAGACCGGGTAATCTTCGAGGAGACCGACCCTGAGGAGGAACGAATGAGCCTGGAGGGCAAGGCGCTCGAACTGTTCGAGGGACCCAACTTCGCGCACCTGGCGACGATCAACCCCGACGGGTCGCCGCAGGTCTCACCGGTCTGGGTCCACGCCCGTGACGGACTGATCGAGTTGAACACCTCTCGGGGGCGGGTGAAGGACCGGAACATGACGAAGGATCCGAGGGTCGCGCTCTCGATCACCGATGCGAACGATCCGTACATCCGGGCCTCGGTGCAGGGTGAGGTCGTGGAGCAGACCGAGGAGGGCGCGGTGGAGCACATCGACTTCCTCTCGGAGAAGTACGACGGCGTGACGCCCTACCCGAGGCTCACGCCCGGCATGGTGCGGGTGATCTACCGCATCCGCCCGGGCCGGGTGCACGTCACCGGCGGCTGAGTGGTCCGCCCGGTCCGCAGGGACGCGCCCGGCCCCCGGGGGCCCGGCCGGGCCATCCTGATCACGGTCCTCGTCCTGCTCCTGCTGGCCGTGGCCGTCGACCTGGGCCTGCGCTTCCTGGCCGAGCGCTGGCTCGAGGATCGGGTGCGGCAGACCCTGGCCCTGGAGCGCCGGCCGGACCTGGACATCGGGGGCTTCCCCTTCGTTACCCAGTTCGTCCGGGGTGAGGTCGAGCGCGTGGACGTCACCCTCCGGGACCTGAGGGTCCAGGGGCTCCACCTGGACGAGGTGACGATCGGGCTCCGGAGGGTGGCCTTCGACCGGGTCGACGTGCTGGCCGGACGGAGCGGGTCGGTGCGCGTCCGCCGGGGGGCGGCCACGGTGGAGATCGACGAGCCCACGCTGAACGGGGTGCTCCGCGACCGAGGTCTGCCCGTCAGCGTGGAGCTGCTGGGTCCCCGCGTCCGCGCCACGTCGCGGATCGAGGTCGAGGGACGGAGGGCGACGGCCTCCGCCGAGGGGACCCTCGACCTCGAGGGGACCACGCTGGTCTTCGATCCCGGCGAGGTCAGCGTGGAGGGCGCGTTCGGGGTGCCGCCCGCGGCCCTCGCCTTCCGCGTGGACCTGCCGCTCCTCTTCCCGGGCCTGACCTACGAGGACGTCCGGGTGCGCGAGGCGGTCCTCGCTCTGCGCGCCGACCTGGACGATACTGTCCTCGACCTTGGCTGAGCGACCGCGGTCCGATCACTGGAGCGATCCGCGACCCCCCGCGTGGAGCAGGCGGCTCATCCTGCAGGGCCTGGGCTTGCTGGCGCTGGCCTGGCTCACCTGGACGTTCCTTTCCCGGCTGAGTCAGCTGCTGCTGTGGATCTTGATCGCCCTCTTCCTCTCGTTCGCGCTTGAGCCCGCCGTCAACTGGCTGTCCAAGCGGGGCATGCGGCGTGGCGTGGCCACGGGCCTGATCTTCCTGGCCGCCGCGCTCGTGGGGATCCTCTCGATCGCCGTCATGGTCCCCTTCGTGGTGCAGGGCGTGCTGGCCGTGGTCCGGAACCTCCCGTCGTGGCTCGATCAGGCCAGCCGGCTCACCGAGGACTGGTTCGGGGTCACGGTCTCGACGGAGGACCTCCGCAGGGAGATCTTCTCCGCGGCCTCGACGCTCCAGTCCTTCGCCGGCGACATCGTGGGCAACGTGATCGGGGTGGGCGGCGCGGCGCTCGGGGCAGTGTTCCAGGTCTTCACGATCGGGTTCTTCCTCTTCTACTTCGTGGCGGAGGGGCCTCGGGTCCGGCGGGGCGTGTGCTCGCTGCTCCCGCGGGACAAGCAGGACGACGTCCTCTTCGTGTGGGGCACGGCGATCGACAAGACGGGCGGCTACTTCTACTCGCGCCTCCTCCTCGCGCTGATCAACGGCATCACGTTCTTCGCGGTCCTGTTCCTTCTGGGGATCCCGGGCGCTCCGGCGCTGGCCCTCTTCAGCGCGGTCGTCGCCACCTTCATCCCGATCGTGGGGACCTACGTGGGGGCCGCCGTCCCCCTGCTCGTGGCGCTGGCCAGCGTGGGCGTGGCCCGGACGCTGGTCGTCCTGGGGTGGGTCGTGCTCTACCAGCAGATCGAGAACCTCTTCCTGGCCCCCAAGATCAGCGCTAGCACGATGGAGCTCCATCCGGCCGTGGCCTTCTCGGCGGCGCTCGCCGGAGGACTGCTGGGCGGCGTGGTCTGGGCTTTCCTCGCCCTCCCGATCGCCGCCACCGCGCAGGCAGCGGCCGGCGCCTACATCGAGCGGTACGAGGTGATCGAGGACGACCTCACGCGTGAGACGACGGAGGAGGAGCCGTAGCGGTCGCCGGGGGCGGGAGGTGGATCCCGCACTCGACCTTCTCCACCCCGGCCCACCGCCCCGCCCGCTCGTCCTCGCCGGGGAAGAGCGCCCGGGTGCAGGGCGCGCAGCCGATCGAGGCGTACCCCAGGTCGTAGAGCGGGTGGTGGGGGAGCCCGTGTTCCTCCAGATAGGCCCGGGCCCGGGCGTGGGTCCATCCCGCCACCGGGTTCACCTTGAGCAGCTCGTGTCCTTCCCCGGTCCGGTGGCGCTCCACCACGCGGGTTCGGGCCCGCGTGGAGGCCGAGCTCCGGCGGAGGCCCGTCATCCAGAGGTCGTATGCGGCGAGGGCCCGGTCGAGCGGCCGCACCTTGTTCAACTCGCAGCAGAGGGAGGGGTCGCGCTCGTACAGCCGGGGGCCATGGGCCTCTGCCTGCTCCTGCGGGGTGGTCTCCCCCCGGAGCTCCACGACGTTCAGCCCGAGCATGCGGGTGAGCCCGTCCTTCAGCTCGAGCGTCTCCCGGAAGTGGAACCCGGTCTCGAGGAAGAGCACGGGCACCTCGGGCCTGATGCGCGTGGCGAGATGGATCACGACTGTGCTCTCGACCTGGAACGATGACGCCACGGCCGGCCGCTCCGAGGCGTCGAGCGCCCACGCCACGATCTGGGCGGGGTCCGCGTCCTCGAAGCGCGCGTTGAGAGCTGGGAGGTCGAGGGGTGGCACGGGGCCAAGTATAGGACTGCTATCCTCGGGCGGACCCCGACCCGAGGAAGCCCATGACCGACACGATCGACCCCCACGGCGGCGAGCTGGTGGACCTCGTCCTCCCGGAGGCCGAGGCCGCGGCCGCCGCCGAAGACGCCCAGCACATGCCCAAGATCGAGCTGGGGCCCCGCGAGATCGCCGACCTGGAGATGCTGGCCGTGGGCGCGATGTCTCCGCTCACCGGCTTCATGACCGAGAAGGACTACACCTCCGTCCTGCACGAGATGCGCTTGGCGAACGGCCTGGTCTGGACCCTGCCCATCACCCTCTCGGTGGACGAGGAGGGGATGAAGCAGGTGGGCCGGAGCGACCGCGTGGCGCTGACGATCGGCGGAGAGATCCACGCGATCCTGGACGTGGCCGAGACGTTCCGGCGGGACCGGGAGGTCGAGGCCGAATCCGCGTTCGGGACCACCGATGACGCCCACCCCGGCGTCGCCGCCCTGCGCGCGGCGGGCGACTGGGTGCTCGGCGGCAGCGTGTCGGCGCTCAAGGTCCCCGCGCACGGGACGTTCGTCGAGCACCGGCGCACGCCGTCCGAGACGCGGCGAGCCTTCGCCGAGCGCGGCTGGAAGCGCGTGGTCGGGTTCCAGACCCGCAACCCGGTGCACCGGGCCCACGAGTACATCCAGAAGTGCGCTCTCGAGATCACCGACGGGCTCTTGCTGCACCCGCTGATGGGGGAGACGAAGGCCGACGACATCCCCGCCGACGTGCGGATGCGCTGCTACCTGGTCCTGCTCGACGGCTACTATCCGAAGGACCGCGTCCTCCTGTCGATCTTCCCGGCGGCGATGCGCTACGCGGGCCCGAAGGAGGCCATCTTCCACGCGATCGTCCGGAAGAACTACGGCTGCACGCACTTCATCGTGGGGCGAGACCACGCCGGCGTGGGGGACTTCTACGGGACCTACGACGCCCAGCGGATCTTCGACGAGTTCGAGGGGTCCGACCTGGGCATCACGCCGCTCTTCTTCGAGCACGCCTTCTGGTGCGAGCGGTGCGAGGGGATGGCCTCCACCAAGATCTGCCCCCACGGCGAGGAGGACAGGATCTCGCTCTCCGGCACGAAGGTGCGCGAGATGCTCCGGGCGGGCGAGCGCCCCCCGATGGAGTTCAGCCGCCCCGAGGTCGCCGACGTCCTGATCGAGGCGATGCGCGAGAACTGAGGGGATGGCCGTCGCGGGCGCCTCAGGAACCCCGACGGCCTGCCTGCTGGCTCGTTAGCCCTCCCGATCCTCA
>DASUTW010000294.1:0-12486 GCA_036374395.1 Actinomycetota bacterium | reverse complement strand
CCGAGACCCCGATGATGGCGAGCACGTTCGCGATCACCCGGCGCGCGGCCCCCGCGAGGTGCAGGCGCGCCTGGGTCAGCTCCTCGTCGTCGGTCACGACCCGGCACGCCGTGTAGAAGCGGTGGAACCCGGCGGCCACCGTCTCCACGTAGCGGGTCAGGCGATGCGGCGCCCGGAGGTTGGCCGCCAGGGCCACCTGCTCGGGGAGCTCCGCGATCTTGCGGAGGAGGGCGAGCTCCGTCTCGTCCTGCAGGAGGTCCAGGTCCACCTCGTCCAGCGGGCGCATCCCGACGCCCCGCTCCTCGGCGAACCGCAGGATGCTGGCGATCCGGGCGTGGGCGTACTGCACGTAGTAGACGGGATTGTCCAGCGATTGGCTCGCCACCAGGTCGATGTCGAAGTCCAGCGCGGTGTCGGGCGAGCGCGTCAGCAGCGTGTAGCGAGCCGCGTCCGGCCCCACGTCGTCCAGCAGCTCGTCCAGTGTGATGATCTCGCCCGTGCGCTTGCTCATCTTCACGGGCTCTCCCGACCGGTACAGCGCCACGAGCTGCAGCAGGATGAACTCCGCGGCCTCCGGATCGTACCCCAGGGCCTGGGCCGCGCCGCGCAGGCGCTTCACCGCGCCGTGGTGGTCAGCGCCCCACACGTAGACGAGGCGGTCGAAGCCTCGCGCGAACTTCTCCCGCAGGTAGGCCACGTCCGCCGCGAAGTACGTGTGCTCCCCGGTGGAGCGGATCAAGACCCGGTCCTTCTCGTCGCCGTACCGGGAGGCCTCGAACCACAGTGCGCCCTCGTCCTCGTAGGCGAAGCCCCGCTCCCTGAGCAGCTCCATCGCCTGGTGGATCCGACCGCTCTCCACGAGCTGGGACTCCGGGAACCAGGTGTCGAACCGGATCCCGAAGCGCTCCAGCGTGGCCCGGATCCCGTCGAGGCTCCGGCGGATCCCCTCCTCCCGGAACCGGGCCAGCCGCTCCTCTTGAGGCAGGTCCAGCAGCTCCTCTCCCACGTCCTCGGCGATGCGCTCCGCCAGCTCGCGAACGTACGCGCCCTCGTAGCCGCCCTCGGGCACCTTCGCCTCGTGCCCGAACCGCTCCAGGTAGCGGGCCTCGATCGAGGCCGCGAACAGCGTGATCTGGGTGCCGGCGTCGTTCACGTAGTACTCGCGCTCGACGCGGTGGCCGGCGGCGTCCAGCAGCGACGCGAGCGCGTCGCCCACCGCGGCGTTGCGACCGGTCCCCACGTGGAGGGGCCCCGTGGGGTTGGCCGAGACGAACTCGACCTGCACCCGCTCCCCGCCCCCCTCGTCCACGCGGCCGTAGGCCTCGCCCTGCCGCTCGACCTCGTGCAGGACGCGATGGAGCCAGACGTGAGCCAGCGTGAAGTTGATGAAGCCCGGGCCGGCGACCTCGGCCTTCGTGACCAGGTCGCTCTCGGGGAGGTGTCGGACGACGACCTCCGCGACCTCGCGCGGATTCCTCCCCAGGGCCGCCCCCACCGCCAGCGCGACGTTCGTAGCGTAGTCGCCGTGCTCCCTCTGCCGTGGGCGGACGACCTCGATCGGCTCGGGGATCTCGGCGAGCCCCAGCTCGCCCTGCGCATCCTCGAGCGCCCGACGGATCAACGAGAGGACCTCGGCTTCGCTCATGGGCCGGCCGCCGTCACTCCTCCGGCAGGAGGCTCCTGGCGACGCGGATGAGCTCCTCCGGGTCGAACGGCTTGGTCACGTATGCTGACACACCGAGCTCCCTCCCGCGCTCGCGATCCTGCTCCTGGGTCCGAGCGGAGAGGACCATGATCGGGATGTCCGCCGTCCCCGGGTCCTCCTTCAGCCGTTCGCACACCTCCCACCCGTCCATCCCGGGCATCATCACGTCGAGGACGATCACGTCGGGCCGGACCCGGCGAGCCTCCTCCAGGACCCGCTCCCCCCGCTCAGCGGTCTCCACGTCGAAGCCCTCGAGGGAGAAGTTCACCTCGAGCAGCCGCAGGATGACCGGGTCGTCGTCCGCGATCAGGATCCGCCCGGACGCCATGCGGGCGAGGATACCAGGGGGGTCCCCTGCGGCCTTCCCGTCGCTGTACCATGGGGGTCAAGCCCCCGTAGCTCAGCGGATAGAGCACTGGCCTCCGGAGCCAGGGGCGCAGGTTCGAGTCCTGCCGGGGGTACCAATCCATACGGTGGTCGAAATATTGGTACGCGGAAGACTGGGGATGTGCGCCCGGTTCCGGACCTTGATCTCCGCAACGACCGCCTGCATCGCCGCTTTCCGCTGAGGAAACTCCTCGGCCATCAACGAACGCTCCACATCCTCGCGGAGGTCGGTCAGCTCCTTAGGGTCCGGCAGTTCGGGCTTGCTGCCCGAGATCTCCTCGATCAGATTGGACCGGCGCCCCTCAAGCGACGCCAGCTCCTTCGACAGTTCCTCAATGCGGGTTGTGCACACCTCCTCGCGGAGCTTCCCCTACTCGAACGCCAAGAAGTGCCGGTCGAGGGGATTCGTCGCCTTCCGGATGCGAGCCTCGATTCGGGCAAGCTCCGTCTCCCGCCTGGGCAGACTCTCCTCAGCAAGCCCCCTCCACTCGGCGAGCGCCTCTTCGAGGAGGTCGTCTTGCTCAAGCGTGGCTAGGAGGCCGTCCACGACCCGTTCCTCCAGCTCCTCTGCACGGAGCCGATCCCACTTCTCTGTCCACAACGCCGCGCAGGCCCAGCTGGCCTGCGACACTCAGCACGCCGGTACGCCCACCGCGAGCGGGATGCTCATGGTGGGCGCAGCGGCGCCGAGCGGCGGACGCCCGCGAAGCGATCAGGGGCCCGCCAGGGTCCCCTCCCGGATCGCGTCCGCCAGGGCCTGCCACCGGGCCGCCTCGGCCGCCCGGCCCCGAGCCAGCGCCACCTGGTCTCGGAGGTGGGCGTCGCCCATGGCCTCCCACCGGGCCGCGTCGGTCGCCCGGCCCCGAGTGAGACCGTCCTCTGAGACGAGGTACGCGACGTACCCTCCGACGCCACCGGCCACGAGCGCCAGAACCACCGTAACCAGGACCAGCCTGCGGCTGAGCCCCCTGCGCCGCTGAGGCGGGGCCAGAACCACCTCCCCCGGCGCCACCGGAGCCGGGTGCTCCCTTGTCGGTGCCAACTTCACGTAGCACCACCTCCTTCCGGCAGCCAGGGTGGATGACCCTCCTCAACCGGGGCACTACGCTCGCTCTACGCAGGCTCTACGTGGAGGCGGGGGATTGGCGGGGGGTCAGAAGTCAGCCCCAGCCTTCTCCGCCGGGATGGTGGGGACCTCGATGTCTCCCTCGATGATCTGCTGCCGGAGCCGTTCCAGCTCCGGACGGATATCGTCGATGAACCCCCCGGTGTATGAGATGTCCACCCCCCCAGAGGCCAGGTTGAGCTCCCGGCCACCTGGCGTGAGCATCCCCCGGGAGTAGTCCTCGAGGATGGAGAAGAGTGCGTTGTCGTACCGCTTCAACATCGAGGTGAGGATGTGGGGGGGCCAGGCCTCAGGTTCCCATGCGGGGTGGGCCTCCCCTGCGACGACCGACCGGTATTGATCGGCGTCGACCCCGATGGCCCACAGGTGCCTGCCCAGCTCCTCCGAGAGAGCCTCGGCGGTATCGAACAGGCCCAGCCCCGAGCGACCGGCGGCGTGGTAGATGACGTCGGCTCCGGCTCGGAACTGGCGATCGGCGACCTGTGCCGCCAGCGTGGGGCTGTCGAACCCGCCGCTCTCGTCGGGTAGCCGGGCCAGATACTCCGCCTGAACCTCGATCCCCGGGTCGACCGCTCGGGCCCCGGCCTCGTACCCGGCCTGGAACTGCCAGATGAAGGGGAAATCGAGCCCCCCGATGAACCCGATCGTCCCCGTCTCGCTCTTGAGGGCCGCGGCGGCCCCGATCAAGAAGGAGCCCTCCGCGTTAGCGAAGTTCATGTAGATCGCGTTCGGGATGACATCCGGCCCTCGTCCTTCCGAATTGAGGACGTACAGAGTGTCGGGGTGGTCGCGGGCGACCGGCTCGACATCGTCAGGGAACGCGGGCAAAGCCAAGACGACCAGGCCCACGTCCTGCTCCGACACCCGTCGGAGAACCGACTCGAGGCTCGCGCGGCTCCCAGTCACTTTGTCCACGTCCAGGCCGAGCTCAGCGGCGGCCCGATCGAAGGCGGCATCGGCCATGTCGTTGAAGCTCCCATCGCCGGGCCCTTCGAACACGAGCACCGCGTCGGGAGGGCCCCCGCCCAGGAATGCCAAGACCCCATACGTGGCCCCTCCGACCAGCAGGACGAGAGCGGCCGCCAGGGCCCACAGCCTCGTCCGGGCCCGGCGCTCCAGTCTCCGCTGCTGCTCCAGCCGCTCCGCCTCCCCAGCCTGCTCCTCCCGCAGCCGCTCCAGCCCGGCGGCCGGGAACCGACGCTCCGACTCGGTCAACTCGAGCGCCGTGGACCGGACCCATCCATCGAGCTCCGCCAGCCGGTTCCCGGTCAGGAGATAGTCGGGGTGGCGGCCCGAAGACTCCCACTCCTCGACGGCCACGGCGAGCGAGCCGTGGCGGCGGAGATCTCCACGGTGGGCCTCGATCCACTCGGCCAGGCGCTCCCACTCCGACAGGAGGGCCTCGTGGGCCACCTCCACCGTCGCGCCTCCGCCCGCAGGATCGCGATCGAAGGACAGGAGGCGGTGCCGGCCGAAGGCCTTCAGGACCTCGGAGAGAGCCACGGGGTCGAGATCGAGCGCGGTGAGCTCCCCTACCGGCACCCGGCGCCGAGCGTCTCTGGTCCCCTCGCCCAGCCGGACCAGCCGGAGGAAGACCTGCATGGCCACCCACCGCCGGTCTTCGTCGAGGCTCCCGTACAGCTCCTCGGCGCGACGGGACAGGGCCGCACGCACCCCGCCCACGGCGCGGTACTCCTCGAGCGAGAGCGTGGACTCGGAGCGACGGACGAAGAGCTCGGTGAGGGCGTACTGGAGGAGCGGCAGCCCCGCCGGTCGGTCGACCGTCTCGGCGATCAGCTCCGCCAGCAGGGCGGGGTCCACCTCGACCCCCACCCGGCGAGCCGGCCCCACCACCGCGGCCTCAATCTCCGTAGCGGTCATGGGAACCACGTTCACCACGCCACGGGTGAAGTGGGCGGCGAACTCCGGGTGGAGGAGGGGACGGTCGTAGAAGTCTCCCCGGAGGGTGAGGATCACGACCGGTCCTCCCGGGTCGCCGACGGCCGTGGCCAGGTTGCGCAGGAATGCCGCCCTGGAGGGCTCGTCCGACAACGAGAAGAGCTCTTCGAACTGATCGATCACCAGGACGAGCGGGCCGACGCGAGGCGCCAACTCGCGTGCCGCCCGGAGCAGGCCATCATCCCCCCCGTCCAGGGGTTCGAGGCGCGCCCCTGGCTCGCCCGCGACTCGGAGGAGCGCCGCCTCGAGCTCCTCGGATGGACGCGCCCCGGGCAGCATCCGCACGATCATCCATCGGTCGGACCCTGGGAGCGCGCCCCGACGGAGCGCCGGGACCAGGCCCGCCCCCACGACACTGGACTTCCCGCATCCCGAGGGACCCACCAGGGCCAGCAGCCGGATCCCCCCCTTCAGGGCGTCGAGCAGGCGTCTGACCAGGTCCTCCCGGCCGAAGAAGTCCTTGGCGTCCTCCTCGCCGAACGGCTGGAGCCCCTTGTACGGGTTCCGCAGGTGCGGCCCCGCTGGGGTGGGCCCCGGCTGGGCGGGAGGCTCGAGGGAAGGGTCGTGGAGGAGGATCTGCTCCTGGAGCCGTCGCAGCCGGGGCGAAGGATCCAGCCCAAGCTCGTCGGCGAGAAGTCCGCGGAACTCCTGGAACACTCGGAGCGCCTCAGGGTGCCGACCGGTCCGGTACAGGGCCAGCATCTGAAGCTCCCGGGAGCGCTCCCTGCGGGGATCGTCACGGATCACCGCCTCGATCAGGGGGAGGACCTCCTGCTCGCGGCCGGACGCGAGCTCTGTGGCGGCCAGTTGCTCGAGAGCGTCCAGCCGAAGGCTCTCCAGGCGACGGATCTCCGGCTGCGCGAACTCCTCATAGGCGAAGTCCGAGAGCGGCCGGCCACGCCAGAGCCCCAGCGCCTCCCGGAGGGTCGCCCTTGCCCGAGGGTGATCGCCGGCGTCCAGCTCATGCGCGCCTGCCGCGACCAGCCCCTCGAACCGGCGGGCATCGATCGAGTCGGGATCGGTCTTCAGCACGTATCCGGGCGGGCGGGTAAGGATCAGGGGGGGCCCGGCCATGGGCTCCAGGGCCTTCCGCAGCTCGGACACGTAGATCTGGATCGAGTGTGCCGCGGTCCGCGGCGGGCGATCCCCCCAGACAAGCTCGATCAGCTGATCGGTTGGGACGAGGTTGTTCGCGTGGAGGAGAAGGACGGCAAGCAGAGTCCGCTGCTTTGGAGGCCCCAGATCCGCGACCTCACCGTTGGAGGCCACCTCGAAGGACCCCAGGATCCGAAAGTCCATGTCCTCTTCCTGGTCGAGCTCGTCCGCCAAGGATAGCCGTTCGTCCCAGAGGAACCAAGTGTCTGCGATGTACGAACCCGTCCGTGCGCTCCAGGAGCGTCAGCGTCGGGCCCAATGACTGATGCCCGAACCGTCTGGATTCTCGGGCCCCAAACGATTGTTTCCTGAACGCAAGCCACTGACCTGCTAGGACTTGGAGCGGACGATGGGATTCGCGAACCCGCGCCCCCACCTTGGCAAGGCAACGGAGAGAGTCCAACGTCGACTCGCTGCGTCCATCGTTGCTGGTCAGAAGCAAGCGCAGCCGATTTCATCCGAGTCTGGATGACGGGGACGGAGCTGCTCGTAGGTGCAGAAGCGCGCGTCGCGGTCGGGTCGCCATAGGACGAACTGGGCGGTGTGGCGAAAGCGGCCCCCCTCCATCTGGTCATAGGGGGCGGGGCCTAAGCGCCTATCGCCCTCGGAGCCGCCCCCGCGGGTCCACCAACGCGCCCACCATGGTTTGGACGGGCGAGCCACCGCTTCGGCAACGGTCTCCTCCGGGGGAGGAACGCATGAACCCCGCGACCAATAATGAACCGCCCCGGATTCCTTGGAGACTCTGATCAACGCGGCTCGTGATCCAGGCCGGTCCGCCAAATGCCATTGCAGCCTCCCGGAGGTGAGGATTCCTCGAGGATCCGGCCCATCCCCGGGCCAGAACTCCCACGCGCGAGAGGGAGGAGGGGTTGATCCCTCCTCCCTCCGGCGCATCGGGGACTCAGCGGTTCACCGCCACCGCGGATCCGTCACCGCTTCCACCGAGGAAGCCAGCTTTGAGCTCGGCTCGTTCAGGGCTCGGGCGTGGCGGATTCCCTCGGAGGAGCTTGGCGAATGCGCCGGGCTGGAGGGCGTGTTCGCGGCCCTGACCTCGGCGACCGCGGCGAGATCCAGTCCTCCGGTCGCTGCCTCCGCCTCGTTCAGTGCCCGCAGGTCCTGCACCGCATTGAAGGTGAACGAGGTGGAACCGGCGATCTGCGAGGCCGCCTCGGGCTGGTTCAGCGCCCTTGTGTGGGTCGCCCTCTCCACGGAGGAGAAGGCGGCCGTCCGTCCCGCAACCTCCCCCTCCGAGGTCATCGTCCGCACCAGGACCAGCGACACCCCCGCGATCCCCGCCGCGGCGATCAGGAACAGCACCCACCACGGACCCGATCGACGCGCCGCCTGGGGCTGTATTGCGATCGTTGCCATCTCGATCTCCTTGCCTCTTTGGCCCTCCCTGCGAGGGCCTTTCGTAAGAAGAGGCGTGAGGAGGGGGCTTACGGGAGAAAGACCGGGCGTTACAACTACGCCTGCGGGGCGTTACGCTTCCGCAGCACCCGCCGGCAGGTCACGTCCGCCAGTCGACGGGGGCCCGGGGGTCGGGGACGTAGGAGCAGAAGGTCCCGGTGAGCACGGTCCGGTCCAGGTGGGCCCCGAGGGCCGAAGACTGCTCGCGGATCCGCCTCAGGGCGGTGCGGATGGCCTGGGTGACGCTCACCCGGGCCCGCTCCACCTCCGATCCCGCACGGCGGGGCCGCCCCCCGAGCCCCACCGCCCCCGCCAACTCTCCCACCAGGAAGTCTCGCTCCTTCTCCGCCCGAGCGGCCCGCTCGGTGTCCCCGAACGACCGGGCCTCCTCGATTTCCTCCTCAAGGGCCGCCACCCGGTCCCGGTAGGCGGCCCGGGCCTTCGCATCGAGGACCTCCCCGGTGTCCCCGGGCGCCCCCAGCCCCGGCTCGGCCCGGGTGGTCGCGGGGGCGGCTCCCCGCTCTGTGGCCACAAGGTCCAGGACGTGGAACTCCCGGCCGGGTTCGGCGAGCAGCCGGGCCAGGTAGCGGAGGCCTTTGAGGTCTCGGAGGCGGAAGGCCTTCCCCTCGAAGGCCACGGACCAGTACTCCCCCTCCCGGCGGAAGACGCACGGTTCGGCGGGGCCGGCCGGTGCCCGAGCCGACGGAGGAGACTCACCGAGCAGCTCGGTGACCTTGCGCTCCAGCGCGGCCATACCGAGGGTTCGACATGTTGCGAGGGCCTCGGACAGGAGGCCCTCGGCTCTCTCACGATCGCCGGGCCCGCCCCGGGAGAGGAGCATGCGCGCGTAGTCGCACTGACTGTGGGCGGTCCAAGGTCGAGCCCCCATTCGCCCGTTCACCTGGATGGCCTCCTCGAAGTGCCGCTCGGCGTCCTCGGGCCGACCGAGGGTCACCGCCAGCAGGCCCAGATACCGGTCGAGGGCCCCCACGGTCCCCTCCGCGGGGCCGATCGCGGGACGACCCTGAAATGGGAGAAGCTGCTCGTACAGGACGGCGGCCGCTTCCTCGTCGCCAAGCATCGAGCACGCCTCGGCGGCCAGGCTGGTCCCGAGGAGCCAATAGTTGTCTCGGGGCAACGCCCGGAAGCCATCCCGGGCCAGCTCTTCGAACGCAACGCGCGCCTCACCGACCCGGCCCACGTCCAGCAGAAGAGAGACGAGCGCGGTCCGGTGGACCGGGTACCAGAAGAACTCCCTCGCCGACTCGCGGACCATGGCCTCGGTCTCGCCGACCCGGCCCTGTTCCCTGCGAAGGAGGAACATCTGGAATCGGGCTGCCGACAGGTTGTCGCGGACCGGTGTGGACTGACGCGCCTCCAGAGCCTCCTGGATGAGACCCTCGGCCGCTCCGAAATCGCCTTCGAGTTGCAGCATCATGATCCGGGTCGCATTCCCCACCCAGCGCTGCGCCGGCTGCCGCAACTCGTCGGCGGCGCGCGACAGCGCTTCCGCCTCCGCTCTCGCCGCCCCCATGTCCCCGAGCTCCGTAAGGGCTGCCCATCTCGCCACGTGCCCATCCACGATCAGCTCCCCCTCACGAGTCTCCTCCGCCAGCCGAAGGAGCTCGGCCGCGATCTCGAGGCGCTCCTGGGGGTTCTCGGGCCACCAGGTGGCCCAGATGCGCCCCTCCAGCGAGTAAGCCAGCGACGCTGAGTCGTCGAGGGTTCGGGCCAGGTCCACGGCCTCTTTCGACAGCGAGGCGCTCCGCTCGCGGTCGGGGGAGTCGCGGAGCGCGCAGGCGAGCCTGGTCAGCAGGCGCACCCGCATGCGATCGTCGCTTCCCCCGAGGAGGACCAGGGCATCTTGGAGCAATGGGACGAGGTGCGGGTCGTCGCCGGCACGGGCCCAGACGAACCGGCCGCCGTACCCGAGTGCCGCGCGCCCCAGCTGGTGGGCCGCTCCCGTTCTCCTTGCGATGTCAGATGCACGCAGGAACGTCTCCCTGGCGGAGGAAAGGTCCCCCGAGCGTGCCTGAGCATCGCCCAGCGCGAGGAGGAGATCTCCGCGCGCTTCCTCATCCTCTGAGGGGGCGACTTCAAGGGCCTGAAGGGCCATCCGGTAGAGGCGGGCGGCCTCCTCGTAGGCCAGCGATCCAGCCGCACGGTCTCCCGCCCGCGTCGCGTAGTCGACCGCCTTCCCGGGCTCACCTGCGGAGGCCCCCTCGAAGAAGTGGTAGGCGATCTCGGCGATATGCGGGTCGGTGCGGCCAGAGTACATCCGCTCCAGCAGCTCTCCCGCTCGCAGGTGGAGGCGGGCTCGCCGGGCCGGCGGGACCTCCTCGTACAGGGCCTCTCGGACGAGGCCGTGGGAGAAGCGCACGCGGCCGGGAGACCCCGGAAGCCCTACGAGGAGGCCCGATGCGGCCGCCTCGTCCTCGATTCCAGGGAACTCGTCCGCCGAGATATCCCCGAGCTGGCGCAGGGCTTCGATCGTGACCTCGGTGCCCAGGACGGAGGCGAGCGTCAGGGCTCGCCGGCAAGGCTCGCTGAGGTGACCAAGGCGGCGCAGGATGACGTCTCGAACCGCACCCGGGATCGTGAAGCGCGGGGGCGCGGCCTCGGCGTCAGGGGTGAACCCACCCTCCGCTGCCAGCAAGGTGATCGTCTCGCCCACGAACAGCGGGTTGCCGTTCGTCCGGCGGTGCACCTCCGAGAGGAGGGCTGGTGGAGGGGTCACCTCCGCGGCGTCGTGGAGGAGCCGCGCGACGTCTGGCTTGTCCAGGCCCCGGAGGAGGAGGTGATGCGTGGTGGGCTCTCGCGTCAGCTCCGGGATGGCGGCGGTCAGTGGATGGTCCGGCGTGAGCTCGACATCCCGATACGTCGCCAGGAGCAGGACTCTCGTCTCCCCCAGCTGGCCGGCAAGGAACCGCAGAAGAAGGAGCGAAGCCGTGTCCGCAGCGTGGAGGTCGTCGATCACGATCACCAGAACTTCCGCATCCCCGGCGTTTCGAAGAAGCGTGACCGTGGAGTCGAACAGCCGGAACCGGGCGGATTCGGGATCGACGGACGCGGGGGGTGGGAGATCGGGGACGAGCGCTTCGACCTCCGGCAGCATTTGTGCCATATCGGCGGCGCCGGCCCCCATGTGGTCGCGGACGGTCGCTTCGTCGTGCGTCCGGAGGTAGGAGCGCAGGCACTGGACCCAAGGCCAGTAGGCGGGGGCTCCGCCGGCCTCCCAGCAGCGTCCCCAGAGCACGGTGGCGCCCCGGCTTCGCGCCTGCGCGGCCAGCTCGTCGGCCAGACGGCTCTTGCCGATCCCGGGCTCCCCGCCGATGAGGAACAGTCGTCCTCGTCCCGAGAGAACATCGTCCAGACCGGCCAGCAACTCGGCCAGTTCCCGCTCGCGGCCCAGGAAGGCACCCCGGGGGGGATGACCGGCGCGAGACGGCTGCGTGGAGGACGCTGACGTCTCAAACGCTCGGGAGCTCACCCGCTCATCCTTTCTCGGAGCGCGCTCCGGTGTCCAGCACCAATTGGATCGAGGGTGCGACGTCAGGTCATCAGACCTCCCTCGCCTCTTGGAAACCGCCACGCCGCGGAGCTGCACTTCCGCAAGCGCCTCTCTCCGATCCCGGGCTCCTGTTCGCCTGCATCGAGGCGTCAAGGAGAAGCGCCAGGCTTCGGACCGCGGCTTTTCGCTGCGCGGCTGTCATGGGCGCCAACTCCGGCGGATGAAGAACGATCCGGTGGAACATCGGTCGATGTATCCGGAACCGCCGTGTCAGCTAGGTACCGGTAGAGGGTCTGTCGGAGGCATCGACGACGGGCAGGCCAGCACCGACCCATCCGTAGAATCCGCCTTCGAGCGTGGCTACATTACGATATCCGAGTTCCTGCAGCGCCACGGCGGTGAAGGCACCGTTTCCACCACCGTCGCAGAACGTGACCACCCTCTTTTCGAAATCCCCGAAGATGCCGCCAGGTCGAAAATACGGACTATCTGGATCCGCCCACCACTCCACCACTTGCCGCGGCACAGGAACTGATCCGGCAATTGTCCCCCGCCGCTCGATCTCGATGGGCAGACGAACATCCAGAAGCAGAATCCCACCGGAGACGATCTCCTCGGCGAGCTTCTTGGCCGACACCAACTCAATCCGCTCGTTGGCTTCGGCCCACATCTGCAGCACCGATCTTCGCGCCACTACCACCTACATGGTCAGTACCCCGAATCTTAGTACTACACGAATCGCGGCGACGCCGCGGGGTTCCGCCACCAGCCGCTCAGTATCGACGGCCAGGGACGGCAGTACTGAGCTCGGTTGCCTTGTGAATGGAGAATCGGAGTCAGCGCGGACGCCTGTAGCCGTCGCGCCGAATCTTCCCATGGCGCTTGCTCAACACGACTCGTAGGCCCTCCACCTGCGGACCACTTCTCGACTTCTGTACGGTTGGGTGTACGCAAAGGTGCCTGGTCGGGGACAACACCGAGACATCGTCGACGGCCTCTCATTCGCGCCTCCGCCGCCTTTTTGGCTGCTGGTCTGACCGTCACTGGATCAGGTTGGTCGCACCTACAGAGGCAGACCGCCGAGCCCGATGGTCCCTGGCCCAGCGGTCCGGACGACCCGGGCGCGAGGAGCCCCGAGATGCGAACGTGCATATCCGAGCGCGGGCCAGCGCTCCGGGGCAGAGGAGGGGGCACGTCATCGAAGCTCGACCGTTGCTGCGCGCCGGCGAG
>DASUTW010000293.1:0-2335 GCA_036374395.1 Actinomycetota bacterium | reverse complement strand
ATGCTGCACACGCTGGGGCAGGAGGAGCTCGAGCGGTCCCTCTTCCCGATCGGGGAGCAGACGAAGGATGAGACGCGCGCTCACGCTCGGCGGCTCGGCCTCCCCGTGGCGGGGAAGCCCGACTCGCAGGAGCTGTGCTTTGTGCCCAGGGCGGACGGTGGCGCGTTCCTCGAGGAGCGGGCCCCTCACCTCGTCCGGGAGGGCGAGATGGTGGATGCCGACGGTCTGGTCGTCGGAACGCACGCCGGGGCGCACCGCTTCACGATCGGCCAGCGGCGCGGGCTGGGCGTCTCGCTCGGTGAGCGGGCCTACGTCGTGGACGTCGACGCCGCGGCGAACCGCGTCGTGGTCGGCCCGGGCGAGCTGCTGGCCAGGAAGGGCCTCCTGGCGGAGTCCGTCCATTGGGTCGGAACCCCGCCGGCTGGCCCGATCGAGGCCGAGGCTCAGATCCGCTACAACGCCCCGGCGGTCCCCTCGGTCGTCGAGCCGCTCCCGGGAGACGATGTCCGCGTCACCTTCCGCGCTCCCCAGCGGGCGATCGCCCCCGGGCAGAGCGTTGTGTTCTACGCGGCCGACGAGCTGCTCGGCGGCGGCACGATCGCCCGCTCGCTCCGCTGAGGTCCATCGAGCCGTTCCCCCGGAGTTGACTCCGGCTTGCTCATGGGTGTCACAATGTCGGGCCAAAACCCAGCGGAAGGAGGCACGTATGAGCTCCAGACGCTCATGGTCCGTCGTTATCGCGCTGGTGCTGTCCGTGGGGATCGCCGCTCCGGCTCACGCGGATGGGTTCCACACCGCGCTCCCACCGATGCTCTCCCTCACGGGTGATGCTCCGCCCGGCTCGTCGGTCGTCGCGATCATCTCGAGCGGCGACACGATCGGCGACTTCACCTTCGAGGGGATCCCGGACGGGATCGGCCTGATGCCCGGAGCGCCGGGCGAGGTCGAAGTCTTCGTCTCCCACGAGCAGTCCACGGTTCCGTTCCTCGGGTTCGCCGACTTCGAGGACGCCTCGGTGTCCCAGCTCACCCTCGACACGAGCGACGCCGGCGTCTTGGAGGCCTCGGTCCCGATCGGGCCCGAGAACGGCTACATCCGCTTCTGCTCCTCGTTCATGGCGGGCCCCGCCGAGGGCTTCAAGACCTACACGTTCTTCGCCAACGAGGAGTCGAGCGACATCATCGACGTGCCGCCGGGCGCCCCCTACGGTCCGGATCCCGCCGTCGCCCCCCAGCGCCAGGCCGGCTACGCGGTCGTCCTGAACGCCGAGACCGGGGCCTTCACCCAGGTCGCCGGCATGGGACGCCACAACCACGAGAACAGCGTCGTGATCCCCGGCGGCTGGGGCGACCGGGGCAAGGGCAAGAAGAAGGGGCGCGCCGGGAAGGGCGCCGGGCCGCAGATCGCGATCCTGTCCACCGACGACACCTTCAGCCCGCCCACGTCCCAGCTCTACCTGTACCTGGCCAACCGCGAGAGCCACATCTGGCAGGACAAGGGGAGCCTCTGGGGGTTCCAGGCCACGGCCAAGAACGGGAGCCGCGTGAACCCCAGGAACGCCTTCAACGGGGCGAACGACTACCTGGACCTCGACCCCGGCGACGAGATCAAGGGTCGGTTCATCCGCGTGCCGAAGCGGATCGCGCGTGGGAAGACGGCGCTTCCGCCGCAGGAGGCGCTCGAACGCTGGTCGAACCGTCACAACGTCTTCCAGTTCATCCGCCTGGAGGACCTGGCCTACGACCGCCACAACCCCCGCGTGGTGTACATCGCCGACACGGGAGCCTCGCGGGTCGTGCCCGACCCGGCGACCGGCCGGATGCAGCGGGGCCCGAGCGGCACCGTGGGCGAGGCCGACAACGGCCGCATCTTCAGGATGGTCATGAACAAGAACAACCCGCGGAAGGTGAACTCCCTGACCGTGTACGCGGACGGCGACTGGGAGGGCACCGACGTCTTCGTCCCGATGCGGGCGCCCGACAACATCGACACCAGCGGGGCGTCCCTGATGGTGCAGGAGGACGCCGACGACGCGAAGGTCTGGGCCCACGACTTCGCGTCCGGATCCTGGACGCACGTGGCGACGGTGGACGATCCCGACGGGGAGTCCAGCGGGATCGTGGACGCCTCCGCGTTCTTCGGGGACGGGGCCTGGCTGCTGGACGTTCAGGCCCACGGCTCCTTCGAGTCGTCGGAGGTGATCGACGGCGTCACCTACAAGCGGGAGAACGGTCAGCTCCTGCTGATGATCCTGCCGGGAACGACCTAGGCGGGGTCGTCGAGCGTGTGGCGGGGGGCGCCGGCCCCGACGGGGCCGGCCCCCCCCGCTCCTTCT
>DASUTW010000292.1:0-3335 GCA_036374395.1 Actinomycetota bacterium | reverse complement strand
CGACGAGGCGGCGGCGCTCCTCGGCGAGATCGTGGCCGCCGGCCCGCGCTGGCTCGAGCCCGACGAGACCTTCCGCCTCCTCGACTGCTACGGGATCCCGCTGGCCTCCTGGCGGCTGGCCTCGACGCCGGAGGAGGCCGGCGCGGCGGCCGGGGAGCTCGGGGGCGAGGTCGCCCTCAAGGCGGTGGCCCCCGGGCTGATCCACAAGACCGAGGCCGGGGCCGTGCGGCTCTCGCTGGAGGGGTCGGAGGCCGTCCGCGGCGCCGCCGAGGAGATGGCGGCCTCTGTGAAGGAGGCCGGCCACGAGGTCGAGGGGTTCCTGGTCCAAGCGATGGTCTCCGGCGGCATCGAGATGCTGGTCGGGGTGGTCCACGACGCGCTGTTCGGGCCGGTCGTGGCCTGCGGGGCCGGAGGGACCACGGCCGAGCTGGTGAAGGACGTCGCCGTCAGGATCACGCCGCTGACGGACCTCGACGCGTCCGAGATGATCCGTTCGCTCCAGACCTTCCCGCTCCTCGAGGGCTACCGGGGCGCGCCCGGCGGCGACGTCGGCGCGCTCGAGGATCTCCTCCTCCGGGTCGGGGCCATGGTCGAGGACAACCCCGCGATCGCCGAGATGGACCTCAACCCCGTGATCGTGCTGCCGGAGGGGCTGGCCGTCGTGGACGCGAGGGTCCGGGCCGAGATCCCGGCCCCCAGCAGGCCCCTCTCGGCGCGTCGGCGGTGACCCGGTCCGACGGTCCCTCTGGCTGCGGGACCCTCGGCCCTCGGACGGAGGCCGCCGGACTGAGAAGCTCCGTGTCGGAGGGATCACATGGCCGAGTTCCAGCTGGCGGGGAGGCTCGTTCAGGGGACGCGACGCCCCAGCCGCCGCTACCGGAGAGGGCGGGTCTGCGCGCACAACGGCTGCGATACGGTGCTCTCCGTCTACAACCCCGCGAGGTTCTGCGCCCAGCACGAGGCGACGCAGCTGCCCCGCACGTTCGGACGCCAGCGCCTGCGCTCCGCCTGACCCCCCCCACACCGGCGGGCGGCGTGAGCGAGGGCGTGCCGATCCGCGATCTGCCCGACGCGAGGGAGCGTCTCGAGGACCTGGCCGGACGATCCCCGGCGATCTTCCTCGACTACGACGGGGTCCTGACCCCGATCGTCCCGGCCCCGATCAGGCGATCCTCGACGACGAGATGCGGGGCGCGCTGCTGCGTCTGCGGGACCGGTGGCCGGTCGCCGTGGTCAGCGGGCGGGATCTTCAGGACGTGCGCGGGCGCGTGGGCGTGGACGGCGTGGCGTACGCGGGGAGCCACGGGTTCGAGATCGTCACCCCGGGGGGCCGCCAGGAGCTGAAGGGAGAGGACTACCTGCCCGACCTCGACGCGGCCGAGGGAAAGCTCCGGGAGGCGCTCCCGGGCGGGGCCCGGCTCGAGCGGAAGCGGGCGGCGATCGCCGTGCACGTCCGGGGGATGGAGGCCGACGAGATCCCGGGCGTGGAGCGGGTCGTGGACGAGGTGGCCGCCCGGCACACGCGCCTCAGGGTCACGGGCGGGAAGCGGATCTTCGAACTCCGTCCGGACCTGGACTGGGACAAGGGCCGAGCCCTCCGCTGGTTCCTCGAGGTGCTGGGGCTGACGGACGCCGTCCCCGTCTACGTGGGGGACGACCTCACCGACGAGGACGCGTTCCAGGAGATCCGCGAGGACGGCCTGGGCGTCGTCGTGCGCGGGGAGCACGACGAGCGGCCGACCCTGGCCCACGCCGCCCTGGACGGCCCCGACGAGGTCCGCGGCTTCCTGGAGGCGCTGGCGGATCTCTGAGGTCAGCTCAGGACGGCCGCGGGGCCGACGGAGCTCCGCTGAGCGGCGGCGAGCGCGCGGAGGGTTTCCCGGTGCAGGGTGCGTGCTCTCCGCCGCGTGAGGCGGTCGCAGACCCGATCCCAGTGCACCGCGACCAGATCGCCGGGAGCGAGGCGAGGCGCCACCTCTCTCCCTCCTGCCTCCGTCGTCGCCCAGCTCACCCCGGGATGGCCGAGCGCGAGCCTCCGTCCGTTCCAGGCCAAGGTCCGTGAGCGGACGAGCGCCCGTCCGGGCTCCACCGCCAGCACCCGGGCCCATCGTGTCCGACAGGCCTCGAGGACCCGCATGGGCTCGGTTTCGTGTCCCATGCGGAGCAGCCCCATCCACGGGTAGACGCCGAACACGTGCAGGTTGTGGTGCGGGACGCCCCCCGCCCCGGCCAGCGCCTCGAGGTCCTCCCACCGGCTCCCCGCCCGGCCTCGGAACGTCTCGCCCAGGAAGCGGCCGAGAGCGCTCACCCTCACCCGATCGAGGAGGGGCCCTCCGACCCAGTAGGCCTCGACCACGCGTTCGTCGAGCGGGTCCCCGATCCCGCTCGACTCGGCGATCAGGCGCAGGTAGGGCCAGGCCCCCTCGAAGCCGCGGGCCAGACGCTCGAGGTCGGGGTCCGCGTGCCCCTGGGCCAGGTGCTCGGCCATCGTGGGCGATGCGTCGGGGCCGCAGTACCCGAGCGCGTTGGGGGGGAAGGCGTACCGGGCGAAGAGCAGCGAGCCGCCGAGGGTCACGTCGTCTCCCGGGCGGGGGCCGGAACCGGCCGCAGGGCGGTCGCGGCGATGATCGCGGTGCCCACCGTCACCAGGAGCAGACCGGGGGCCTGGGAGGCGAGCGGGGCGCCCTGTACCCCCGAGGCCAGCACGCCGGTGACGACCGCGCCGAAGACGAGGACGGCGGTGACGTCGACGGCCTGGGCTCGCGCCAGCGCCGCGAACCAGGTCCCCACGAACGCCGCCAGGATGGCGCCGGTGCCCAGAGCCCACGCCCACTGGCTCGCCCCGAGCCCCAGCAGGAGTTCCAGGCGGTCCGTCACGGCGAGCCACCCGAGGAGCGCGACGGAGCCCACGCCCATCCGCGCGACGGCCAGCGTGGAGGACCCGAAGGAGCGGAGCAGACGCTTGGCGATCACGAGCTCGACGGCCCACAGGAGCGTGGCGGCGAGCACCATCGACTCGCCCGCGCCCCACCCGAAGCCTCCCGAACCGCCGGTGAGCGCGGCCTGGCCCGCGATCAGCAGGGCAAACGCCCCCAGGTGCGGGAGCCCCACCCGCTCGCGGAGCAGCGGGACCGCGAGGGCCGCGACCCACAGGAGCAGGGTCTTGTGGATGAAGGCCGCCTGCGTGGACGAGGCGCGGGCCAGGCCCTCGAAGAAGAGCACGAAGGGGATGCTGCCGCCGACCAGCCCCAGCGCGAGGAGGGTCGCCGTCGGTCGGCGGCCCGTCGTCCCCGCGTGGGGCTCGCGGCGGGGGAACGTCGTCGCGGCGGCGATCA
>DASUTW010000291.1:0-3188 GCA_036374395.1 Actinomycetota bacterium | reverse complement strand
GGCGGGTGGATCCGGATCGCCGCCGCCGCGGCCGCCGCCATCGTGGCAGCCTCCTCGCTCTGGGGCTGGTACCGGCAGACCCCCTTCATGAGCGAGGAGGAGCTGCGCAGCGTCGGGTCGGTCCAGCCCGTCCTCGAAGCGCTCCCCGAGGGCACGCCCGTCGTCGTGGCGGTGGACACGGAGGAGCTCGCCGCCGCCTTCCACGTCGCTCGCTTCGGCAACGTGATCCGGGCCGCCCTCCCGGCCGAGCGGATAGCCGAGACACACCTCGTCGTGGGCGACGCCGAGGACGTCCTGGCCGGCCGGCCCGGCACCCGGAGCGAGGACCCCGAGTACGTGGGAATCGCGGAGGCCTCCCTGGAGCAGGCTCGTTCGGTGCTCGACGAGGCCGCGATCCTCGTCCTCGAGCCGTTCCACCCCGGGTTCGCCGACGCCCGGCGGCTCGGCGAGCCCCTCTCGCCCCGTGCCGTCCTCCTCCGCGCCCCCGAGGGGTTCACCGCGCCGGCCGCCGACCCCTCAGGGCCCGACCCCGGGATCTCCCCCTGGTCGTGGGTGGGCCTCTCGCTGCTCGCCGCGCTCGTCCTGGCGCTCCTCGGCTTGGGGTGGTCGGCCTGGGGGCTCACGGGCGCCGGGCTCCTGGCCGCTCTGGGGGCCGCCCCCGCAGCGGGCCTGGGCGTGCTGATCCTGGGCGGGCTAGCCGCCGACCGGCTCTCGCTCCCCGCGGGAAGAGGCGGCGCCGCCTTCGCCGGGACGCTCGCCCTCGTCGGCTACGTCCTCGCGGCCCGACACCGCCCGGTCGAGGATCCGCAGCACCCGCGAGCGTAGGATCGGCCGCTCGGTCAGGAGCGGGTCGGACGCGCCCTCCGCGGGCCCCATCCGGAGGCGGGCCCGGAGCTCCAGCAGCAGCCGCACCAGCACCGCGAGCACGATCGGCGTGGCCACCCAGTGGAGCCAGATCACCATCACCTCCCACACGCGAGGTGACCTCGTGGGCTCGCTCATCAACTCGGTGATCACGAGCGCCACCGAGATGAAGATGGCCCCGCCTCGGGCGGGCTTGGGCAGGAGCCACGCCAGCGGGATCATCCACGCCGCGTACCAGGGCAGCAGGATCGGGGCCATCATCAGGCCGAACAGCGTGGCCCACCCCATCGCCGCAACGATCAGCTCGGGTCGGATCCTGTCGGGCCGTCGAGCCACGTGCCTCCCGATCGAGACCAGGACGAGCGCCAGGACCACGGGAAAGACGATTCGGATGAGCGCCGAGGTGAGATCTCCCGCGGTCTCGCCGGCCACGGCGTTCACCGCCTCCCGGAGGGTGACCACGAGGAAACGGGACGGGGCCAGCCAACCCTGTCGCGTGGCGAGCTCGAGCTGGCCCATCGAGGGGTCCTCCAGCGAGAAGAAGCGGATCACGAACGGAAGTCCCACCACCAGACCCATAGCCGCGTGTGCCGCCAGCGACCGCAGCCGCCGACCCTTCGGCCGGGCCGCCACGGAGCCCACGACGAGCATCGCCAGCGGGATCACCGCCGTCGCCTTCACCAGGCATCCCAGGACGAGGACCCCTGTGGCCAGCACGTCTCGACGGGACAGCACGAGAAGCGCGGCCAGGGCCACAGCCAGGCCCACGAGCGCGTCGTTGTGCCCCCCGGCGACGTTGTGGAAGATCAGCACGGGGTTCCATCCGATCAGGAGGCCGGCGAAGGCGGCCCGCCGGGGCCGGACCTGCCGGGCGGCGGCCACGACGGCCAGCATCGTCCCCACACCCGCCACGGCCGCCACGAGCTTGAAGGCATCCACCGTCCCCGGGACGCTCGAGGCGATGCCCGTCGCCCAGCCGGCGAGGGCGCTGAACGCGGGTCCGTACACGGAGGGGGAGTCGATCCAGAAGTGCGACACGTACAGGTAGAAGGGATCCTGCAGGAACTGGCCGGGCGTGAACAGGTAGGGGTTCACGCCGTACCGCGACACCATCCGGCCGTAGTACGCGTAGCTGTAGACGTCGCGGGACAGGAAGAGCGGCAGCACGAACGCCAGGACGTGGAGCGCCACCCCCACCCAGATCACCCTCGACACCGAGAGGTCTCCCCTCCAGGCGACCCGGGCCGCATACACGAAGGCGATCGCCGAGGCCACGAGCAGGGCCGCCCCGACGAGGGCCGCGACGTCCCGGTCTAGGGCGTCGAGTCCGAGGAGGCGGGAGAGCTCCCGGAGGGGCAGCGGAGATCGGTCGCCCGGGTGGAGGAACGGCGTGAAGGGAGCGTTCGGCCGGGAGGCCAGGACCGCCACCGCGCCGAAGGACGCGAGGATCGCGGTCGTGGCGAGGCGAGCGCGGCTCCTGGTGCCCATGGGGATGGGCCGAGGGTAGCAGGGACGCCGAGGCTGGGCGGTCCGCCGACCGACCCAGGTCCCATCCGACCGCGGTGGGGCGATCCGCGACATCAAGTTTCCCCGCCGCCCCCGCCGATACAAGGTGCGGGGACCGCGTCGGGAGAGCAAGGGGGCATGGCGTGACCACATCGGTGGACGCAGGGACGGATCCGATCGACTCGCTGTACTCGGCGCGACTCGTAGCGCGGCGCCGGCTGCTCAGCCGGCTGGTGAAGGCCCGCGACCTCGAGCGCCAGCGGATCGCCGCCGAGATCCACGACGAGCCGCTCCAGGTGCTCTCCACGATCTCGACGCGGCTCCAGCGGCTGCGCCAGGCGCAGGAGGACCCTGCCCTCCGTTCGGAGATCGGAGGGATCCAGGAGACGCTCACCGCCGCGATCGAGCACCTGCGAGGCCTCACGTTCGAGCTGGCCAGGGGGCCGCGGGAGGAGTTCGGGCTCCTCGCCGAGCTGCGGGCCATGCTGGAGCGGGCGGCCGAGGACGCGGACCTCGAAGCCCGGCTCAGCGAGCGGGTGATCGAGGAGCCGCCCTTCGAGACGGCCTCCGCCGCCTACCGGATCCTCCAGGAGGCGCTGGCGAACATCCAGAAGCACGCCCGGGCCACACGGGTGGACGTGGCGGTGGAGTCCGACGATGGCCTCTTCGTCCGGATCGAGGACGACGGGGTCGGCTTCGAGCCCGAGGGCGTCGTCCCGTCGCCCAGCCACATGGGGATCGCCATGATGCGCCAGCGGGCGATGGCCGCGGGAGGATGGCTCCGGGTGGAGAGCGAGGCCGGGAAGGGGACGGCGATC
>DASUTW010000290.1:0-2921 GCA_036374395.1 Actinomycetota bacterium | reverse complement strand
CCGCGGCCGCCGCCGCCGACCTCGACGAGGAGGGGCGGACGGCGGCGGTCTCGGCCGTCCTCACGACCCTGATGGAGCGCCTCCCCAGGGCTCACCGCGAGCACCTCATGAGCCACCTCCCCGAGGACGTGCGCTCGCTCGGGCATCACCCTCGGGCTCCCGGGGAGGCGGCGACCTCGATCCGCACGCAGCGGGAGTTCGCGGAGGCGGTGGAGGAGCTGGCACGGCTCGACGGAGCCGAGGGCATCACGGGCCCGGTCCGGGCCCTCGTCGTCTCCGGAGCGGTACTGGCGGCGCTGCGTCGGCTGATCCCCGAGGAGGACCACGACGTGGCGGCGGTGCTCCCGGGAGAGCTTCGCGATCTGTGGAAGGCCGCCTAGGTCAGGGCTGGTCGCCCGGCGTCCCGGTGTGGCGGGCCAGGTACGCGGCGGCCTCGGCGCGCCGCGCCACCTCGAGCTTGGACAGGATGCTCGAGACGTAGTTCTTCACGGTCTTCTCCGCCAGCCCGAGGTCCTCGCCGATCTCGCGGTTCGTCTTGCCGTCGGCCACCTGGGTGAGGATCCTCTCCTCCTGAGGGGAGAGCCGGGCCAGCCTCTCATCCTTCATCAGGTGCTTGCCCTTGCGCAGCCGCTCCAGCACAGGGCCGGTCACGGCCGGGTCGAGCAGCGAATGGCCCTGGGCGACCTGACGGATCGAGCTGAGGAGATCGCCCCCCCGCACCTGCTTCAGGACGTAGCCCGACGCCCCGGCCATGATCGAGGCGAAGAGCGCCTCGTCGTCGGCGAACGACGTCAGCATCACGACCTTCGTCTCGGGACGCCGAGCACGGATCTCGCGGCACGCCTCGATGCCGCTCCCGTCTATCAGGCGGACGTCCATGATCACGACGTCGGGGCGGGTGTTCTCGGCGAGCTCCACCGACTCGGACACCCCGGATGCCTCGCCCGCGACGACCACGTCGTCCGCCGCCTCCAGCAGCGACCGCACGCCCTGGCGAACGACCTCGTGGTCGTCGACGATCATCACGCGGATCGGCTGGTCGGCCATCGTCGCCAATGTTCTCACAGGGGGAGGGTGATGCGTACGGTGGTGCCCTCCTCGTCGGAGATGATCTGAAGGCGGCCTTCGAGAGACTCCGCGCGGTGCAGCAGGTTCCCCAGGCCCTGGCCGCGCCCTTCGACGTGGGCCGGGTCGAACCCGCTCCCGTCGTCCGCCACCTCCAGGACCGCGTCCTTCCCCTTCTGCCGGAGGCTGACCCGCACGGTCTCTCCTCCCGAGTGCCGGACGGCGTTCGAGATCGCCTCCCGCGCGGCCTGGAGGACCTCCGCCTCCCGGCCCGCGAGGCGCGCCGCGACGTCGCGATCGATCGATGCGATCACCGTGAGCCCGGTGCTCTCGTCGAAGCTCTTGGCCAGCTCCTCCAGCGAGAGCGCCAGCTGGCGATCCGCGAGCGCTCCGGGACGGAGCCCGAAGATGTAGTTCCGGAGATCCCGGATCGCGCCATCCACCGCGTCCACCGCGTGGTTCACGCGCTCGCTCGTCTCCGGGTCCTTGGCCATCCCGGCCGTGGCCTGGAGCGACATCCCCACCGCGAACAGCGACTGGATCACCCCGTCGTGGAGCTCCTGGGCGATCCGCTCCCGATCCTCCAGGACGGCCAGCCGCTGGAGCTCCTCCCGGAACCGCGCGTGCTCGAGGGCGACCGCGGCCTGGGCCGCGAACATCCGCACGACCTCCGCGTCCTCCTGGTCGAACGTCCGTCCGCCCAGGAGGTTCGCCACCAGCAGCGTCCCGAAGCGACGATCCCCGACCGTGAGGGGAAGGTAGATCCCGGGTCCGATCCGGCCGATCCGCACCACCGGCTGGCCCTTCCTGGGATCCCGGGAGAGGTCGGGGATCATGAGGGGCCGGCCCGTGCGCATCACCTCCTCGGCGATGGAGCCCTCGGACTCGTACTCCTCGCCCTCGAGCTGGTCGGCGAGCTCGCCCACCACCACGCGGAGGCCCAGCCGCCCCCCGCCAACGGGGACGGTGACCGACGACAGGTCCCCCCCCGCCAGGTCGCGAGCGTGGCCCGCGATCAGCCGGAGCACGTCGTCGGTCTCCCGGCCCTCGAGGATCGCGGCGGTGACGCTTCCGACGGCCTCGAGGCGCTCCCGGGCCGTCTGCGCTTCCTCGTAGAGCCGGGCGTTCTCCACCGCGACCGCGGCCTGGGTGGCCAGGGTCATCACGGCTTCCTCGTCCTCCTCGGTGAAGCGGTCCCCGCCCCGCTTCTCGGTGAGGTAGAGGTTCCCGAAGACGTTCCCCCGGACCATGATGGGGACGCCGAGGAAGCTCGTCATCACGGGGTGGTGGGGAGGGAAGCCCACCGACCGCGGGTCGTCCTGGATCCGATCCAGCCGGAGAGGTCGAGCCTCCCTGATGAGGAGCCCGAGGATGCCCCGGCCCTTCGGCAGGTCCCCGATCGCACGTCGCTCCTCGCTCGTGACCCCGTGGGTGACGAAGCGCTCGATCCGGCGGCCGGAACGATCGAGAACCCCGAGCGCGCCGTACCGGGCGTCGGCCACGAGACAGGCGAGCTCGGTCAGCTTCTGGAGAACAACGGGGAGCGAGAGCTCGGATGCGAGGGTGAGCCCGGCTCTGATCAGCGCCTCGCGACGACGATCGACCTCCCGCTCCATGCCGGTTCGAGGGTAGCAGGACGGGGCGGAGGACCCGACGCGGAGGGGCCCTTCGGACCTGTCGGCCGGGACCGGGCCTGCCTACGGTGGCCATGCGAGCGATGGAGGAGGTGTGTGATGAAGGTTCGAGCGTTGTACCGCCCGGAGGTCGTGGCGGGGAGCCGGGACGAGTCGCTGCTCGACGCCGCGGGCCGCATGCAGTACCAGGAGATCGGGTCCCTGGCCGTGCTCGAGCACGGG
>DASUTW010000289.1:0-13466 GCA_036374395.1 Actinomycetota bacterium | reverse complement strand
GGAAGGAGGAGGCATGCTCAGCCGACTGCTGAGGCCCAGGCGGGTCGTCCGCGCGCACTGCGACCTCCCCTGCGGCGTCTACGACCCGGCCCAGGCCAGGATCGAGGCGGAATCGGTCCAGAAGATCCAGGAGAAGTACCAAGACGCGGAGAAGCAGAAGAAGCCGTCCGAGACGGTGGAGGACTTCAGGGCGCGCTGCCTCATCATCAAGGAGCAGCGCGCGGACCTCGTCAAGCACCACCTGTGGGTGCTGTGGACGGACTACTTCAAGCCGGAGCATCTCGAGAAGTACCCGGACCTCCACGACCTGTACTGGAGGGCCACGAAAGCGGCCGGCGAGGCCAAGAAGTCCATGGATCCGAAGCAGGGCCAGGAGCTTCTGGACCTCATCGGGGAGATCGACAAAATCTTCTGGGAGACCAAGAAGTGAAGGTGGGTGCCCGCGGGCCGGGGGCCGCCCCCCGGCCCCGCGGGTGACCCCTACCGGGAGCCGCCCTTCCTGCCGATCTTCTGGTAGAACTCAACGCCGTAGCGCTTCTTCGTGGTCTGGCCGCCCTTCTTCCCGCCGCGCCGACCGATCTCCTGATAGAAGTCGCTCCCGTACTTCCTCTTGGTGGAGAGGCCGCCACGGCGGCCTGCCTCCGCTCGCGTCATGCGCTTGGCCAACTTCGTCCCCTCCTTCTGCTCGCAGGTGCACGCCTAGAGGTACCCCCGGCTTGCCTCGGCAAACCCGTCCGTTAAGGGAGGCGGGCATCCGGCCGATGATGGAAGCGGATATGAGGGTCGAGGAGTACCTCTCGTTCATGGTGGAGGCCGAGGCCTCCGATCTGCACTTCAAGGTCGGGCTGCCGGCGGTCATCCGCGTGAACGGTGTGCTGCACCGCACCCACTTCCCCCCGCTGACCGACGAGGACGCCGAGCGCCTGGCCCTCGAGCTCCTCCCGGAGAACCGCGTACCGCAGTTCCGCGAGGGGAAGGAGATCGACCTCGGGTACACATCCCCCGGCGGGACCAGGTTCCGGGTGAACGTCTACCGGCAGCGGGGGCACGTGAGCGTCGCGATCCGCCTGGTCCGGACCAGGATCCCCACGTTCGAGGAGCTCATGCTCCCCGAGGGCGCGCAGCTCCTGGCCAAGGAGCCGAGAGGGCTCGTGTTGGTGACGGGCCCTGCGGGGACCGGGAAGACAACGACGATCGCCGCGATGCTCGGCTGGATCAACCAGCACCGCCGGGTCCACATCGTCACGATCGAGGACCCGATCGAGGTCATGCACGAGGACCTCCAGGCGGTGGTCGAGCAGCGCGAACTGGGGGTGGACACCGACTCCTACGCCGCGGCCCTCCGCGCGGCCCTCCGGCAGGACCCCGACGTGATCTTCATCGGCGAGATCCGCGACCGCGACACGGTCGAAGCGGCGGTGCAGGCGGCCGAGACCGGCCACCTCGTGATCGCGACCCTCCACACCCTCGACGCCACCGAGACCGTCAACCGGGTGATCGACCTCTTCCCCGCCGAGATCCAGCAGCAGGCCCGTGTGGCCCTGGCCGCGGGGCTGAAGGGCGTCCTCTCCCAGCGCCTGCTCCCGCGAGCGGACAGCGAGGGCCGGGTGCCGGCGGTCGAGGTGCTGATCAACACTGGGCGGGTCGCCGAGCGGATCATCGACCCCGAGCAGACCTTCACGATCCCCGACGTCATGGCCGAGGGCGAGTTCTACGCGATGCAGACCTTCGACCAGGCCATCGTGAAGCTCGTCCGGGACAGCCTCGTCACCGTGGAGGACGCGACGCAGGCGGCCACGAACCCGCACGATCTCATGCTGGCGCTCCAGGCGGCCCAGCTCGTCTAGCGGCCTCCGACGCCTCGACCTCGAACGGGTGCCCTCGGTAGCCCTTGACGACGAACAGCCCCAGGTACGTCGGGAGGAAGAGGGGGCCCAGCACCTCGTACTGCGCGACATGGTGGCGCTCGTGGCGGCGGAGGCTCCCCTCGACCGCTCGCACCGAGAGGACCACGTGCCCGAACGTGATCGCCGAGTAGCGGGAGAGCTTCCCGAAGAGCCAGAGGAACCCCCGGGGGGCCCGGTCGAAGACCACCACGCCCTCGTCGAGCCGGGGACGTTGGAACGAGAGGGCCCCCAGCAGCAGGCCGATCAGGGTGTTGGGGAGCGCCCAGACGCGCACCAGGGCGCCGAGCAGTCTCTTCACGTGGTGGCCTCCTCGCCCTAGGGTATCCTCCTCGTTGTGCCGGACCCCTCCCAGGAGCACGTCGCCGACCTGCTGAGCCTGCCCCCCGAGGTGGACGAGCTGGGGACCCGCTTCCAGGATGCCGGCCACGAGCTGTACGTCGTGGGCGGGTCCGTGCGGGACGCGATCCTCCGGCGGGAGATCGAGGCCGATCTCGACTTCACAACCGACGCCCGCCCCGAGGACGTCATCCGGGTCCTCCAGCCGTGGGCGGACGCGCGGTACCTGCAGGGGATCCGCTTCGGCACCGTGGGGGCGAAGAAGGGGGACCTCCGCGTCGAGATCACGACCTTCCGAGAGGAGGTGTATCCGGAGCCCGACTCCCGCCGGCCCGCCGTCACGTTCGCCCGAGACGTCAAGGACGATCTCTCTCGCCGGGACTTCACGATCAACGCCATGGCGGTGCGCGTCCCCGACCGGCTCTTCGTGGATCCGTTCCGCGGCCTCTACGATCTCGGACACCGGCGCCTACGGACTCCGCTCGATCCCGAGATCTCGTTCGGCGACGACCCGTTGCGGATGCTGCGCGCCGCGAGGTTCGTCTCGGTCCTCGGCGTGATCCCGGAGCCCGAGGTCGTGGACGCGATACGGCGGCTCCGCGATCGCCTCGAGATCGTCTCGGCCGAGCGGATCCGGGACGAGCTCTCGAAGCTGCTGCTCGGGCCCGAGGTCGTGGCCGGTCTCCGGCTCGTCCTGGAGACGGGGCTCGCCGACTTCTTCCTCCCCGAGCTCCCCGCGCTCCGCCTGGAGCAGGACCCCGTCCACAAGCACAAGGACGTGCTCGAGCACACGCTGGCGGTGGTGGAGCGGGTGGAGTCGAGGCTGCCGGTCCGGCTGGCCGCGCTCCTCCACGACATCGGGAAGCCCGCCACCCGCGAGATCACTCCCGAGGGCGTGCAGTTCCACCATCACGACGTGGTGGGGTCCCGGATGGCGGAGGAGCGTCTGCGCGCGCTCCGCTACCCGGGCGACGTGATCGAGAAGGTTCGGCGGCTGGTCGAGATGCACCTGCGCTTCCACACGTACGGCGACGGATGGAGCGACGGGGCCATCCGCCGATACGTCCGGGACGCCGGGCCCCTCCTCGACGACCTCAACATGCTGACGAGGGCCGACTGCACGACGCAGAACCCACGCAAGGCAGCGATGCTGGCCAGGCTCCAGGACGAGCTCGAGGCCCGGATCGCCCGCCTGGCGGAGGAGGAGAACCTGGCTCGGATCCGTCCCCCGCTCGACGGGAACCAGGTGATGGAGCGTCTGGGCGTCGAGCCCGGGCCCGTCGTCGGCGAGGCGCTGGACCACCTCCTCGAGCTCCGGATGGAGCGGGGCCCGATCGGGAAGGAGGAGGCGTTCCGGCTCCTCGACGAGTGGTGGGACGAACGGAGGGGACGCTGATGCGAACGGCCGTCGACGTCCACAACTTCCTCGTGGAGCGGGAGATCCCCCACGAACTCGTCCCCACGCAAGGCCGCCTGCGCCCCCCCGAGCGCGTCGCCGCGGTCCTGGGGCTGGAGCCCGACCAGGTGGGACGCGTCCGCCTCTACCAGGGTGAAGACCTCGTGGCCGCGCTGGTCCAGGCAGACCGCGAGCCGTCGCCGGACCTTCTCAGAGCCGCCGCAGGAGAGGTGTCCGAGGTCGACGAGTCCCGCGCCACCGACCTCACGCAGTTCCTGGCCGAGGCCACACCCCCGGTGGGCCTCCCCGACGACACCACGACGATCCTCGACGAGGGTCTCGCCAGGCAGGAGGTCCTCTACTTCCCCGGCGGGGAGGCGACCTCGCTCCTGAAGATCCGACCGGACGACCTCGTCGCCGCGACCGGGGCCCGCGTGGCGCCTCTCACGTGAAGACGAGGCACGAGGTATCGGCCGGGGGCGTGGTCGTCCGCGGCGAGGGCCGGGAGGCCGAGGTCCTCCTCGCCTCCCGCCGGGTCCGCTCCGGCGACCTCGTGTGGGGCCTCCCCAAGGGCCTGATCGAGGAGGGCGAGTCGGGCGAGGACACCGCGATTCGGGAGGTACAGGAGGAGACGGGTTGGCGGGCTTCGCTCCTGCGACACCTCCGCGACATCGAGTACTGGTTCGTCTGGGAAGGGACCAGGGTGCACAAGAAGGTGCGCTTCTACCTCATGAG
This sequence comes from Actinomycetota bacterium, assembly GCA_036374395.1. Classification (GTDB taxonomy): domain Bacteria; phylum Actinomycetota; class UBA4738; order UBA4738; family CALAEC01; genus DASUTW01. Next base: position 9,092 of record DASUTW010000289.1, on the reverse strand, counting down.
GGCAGAGAGCGAGGACCCGAACGGGCGCGACCACGAGATGGAGGAGGTCCGGTGGTTCCCCCTGGCCGAGGCCCCCTCCGTGGCCGGGTTCGATTCGGAGCGTGCGGTGATCCTGGAGGCGGCCGAGGCCATGGGGGCCGGCTGACCGAGCCGGGCATACAATGACCGCGCCGTGACGCCTCGCATCCTGCCCCTGCTGGTGCCGCTCGTGCTTCTCCCCTTCCCGGGCGCGATCGCGCAGGAGGAGCCTTCGATCGTCGAGCTGACCCTCGTCCGCCACAGCCCGGTCGGCACGCCCGATCGCCCGCTCGAGGTCTCGCTGAGCGCCCACTACCCCACTGGGGGACCACTGCGTGATTTGACGGCCAGCCTGTGGATCTACCATCCCGCCACCTCACGGTCGGCCTACCATCAGGGCCTGGCCGACGAGCCGCCCACCGCCCCCTTGCTGATCGCCCCGTACCCGCTGCGAGGGCCCCTCCTGGAGGGCGAGACGCTGGAGATCCCCATCCGCCACGACCTCGAGGAGCTCGCAGCCCGGGGCGAGAACGCGCTGTACCCGATCAAGCTCCAGCTCGAGTCCGGCGGCGTCTCCGTGGCGGCCGTTCGCTCAGCGTTCGTCTTCATCCAGGAGAAGCCGCTGGTCCCCCTCAACCTCTCCCTGACCGTCGTGCTCGATCCCGAGATCCGCTTCTCGCCGGAGGTCGTGCTCCTGGACGGCTCGCTGGAGACGGCGATCGGCGAGGGAGGCTCGATCGAATCGCTCGTCTCCGCGCTGGAGGCCGAGCCCGTGCGGGCGACGCTCGCCCTCTCCCCCCTCCTGCTCGAGTGGCTCGACCGAATGAGCGAGGGGTACCGCGTGCGACAGGGAGATGACGAGCGATCGGTCGGAGCCGACGCCCCGGAGGCGGAGGCGGCCGCCCGCATGCTGGAGCGGATCCGATCGCTGGCCAGGAGCGCCGCCATCGAGGTCCTCGCCCTCCCCTACGCCAGCCCCTCGGTCCCTTCGCTCGTGGCATCCGGGCTCGAGGAGGACCTCCGCCGCCAGATCAGCGAGGGGAGAGACGTGGTCCAGACCCTGCTGGGCGTCACCGTCTCGACCCAGACCTTCCACCCGCCCCGGTCCGAGCTCGACAGGGACAGCGTCGCGGCGCTCGCGGAGGGCGGCATCGAGTCCCTCGTGCTGAGCGCTGAGCGCGTCCGCCCCCTCGTCCCGCCGGACTCGATCTACAGCCCCTCCGCCACCGTGCGCCTCGATCCCACGATGGACGCGATCGTCCCCGACGCGCAGGTCGAGGCCTACCTCACCCCCCCGCCCGAGGCGTCCACGCTGCGCGCGATGCACCTGTTGGGGGAGTTCGCCGCTCACTACTTCGAGCAGCCGAGCCTGCTGCGGGGAGCATCCCTGGTCCTGCGAGGGGACAGCGACGGGCCCTTCCTCCGCGCGCTCCTCCGAGCGATCCGCACCACGGGCCCCCGCTCCACCTGGCTCCGCCCCGTGAAGGCCTCCCAGCTGGCCCAGGCGGTGCCCCCGGAGACTCGGGGTCGGCTCCGCGCCCCGGCGGCCGAGACCTTCTCCCCGGGGTTCGTGGAGGCCGTGGGCGAGACCCGGGACGCCATCGACCAGTTCGAGTCGATGGCGGAGACCCCCCTCGACCTGCCCGAGCGGCTCAGGACGCTGCTCCTGGCCGCCGAGGCCAGGCGCTTCGCGCTCAACGAGGGGGAGGCGCTGGGCTTCATCCGGATGATCCGCGCCACGCTGGCCGAGGAGTTCGACAAGATCGACGCTCCCTCGGGAACCTCGGTGACGCTGACCTCCCAGGGCGGGGTGATCCCCGTCACCCTCCGGAGCTCGGCCGAGTACCCGGTTCGCCTCCGCATCACCTTGCGGTCGTCTCGGCTCGAGTTCCTGCAGGGGGCCTCCCGCGAGGTCGTCCTGGACGGCGAGGCCCTGTCCCTCACCTTCCCCGTCCGGGCCCAGGCCACGGGGCGCTTCCCCGTCCAGATCCTCGTGGACACGCCGGGCGGCAGGCTTATCAGCGAGTCGGAGATCGTGGTGCGGTCCACGGCCTACAACCTCGTGGCCCTGGCCGTGACGGTGGGCGCGGCGCTGTTCCTCGCGCTGTGGTGGGGAAGGAGGTTCTGGCGGCGGACGACGTCGTGACCGGGGGCCCGCCCGCGGAGGGGCCACCTCCGCCGGGCTCGAGGCCCGAGGGGCTCGTGCGGAGCACCGCCCTCATGTCCGTCGGAACCACCCTCTCGCGGGTCACCGGCTTCGCTCGGGTCGCCGCGATGACCTTCGCCATCGGCGTGGCCGAGTCGCGCCTGGCCGACGTCTACAACGTCGCCAACAACATGCCCAACATCATCTACGAGCTGGTGCTGGGCGGGGTCCTCTCTTCGGTGTTCGTACCGGTCTTCGTGGAGCAGATCGCCTCCCGGACGAAGGACGAGGCGTGGCACGTGGCGAGGGCCGTGATGACCGTCACGATGGTCCTCCTCGGGGCCGTCATGGTGATCGGGATCGTGGCCGCCCCCTGGATCGTTCGCCTCTACACCTTCCGGGTGGAGGCCGAGGCCCAGGCGGCCGCGGAGGCGCTCGGAACCCTGTTCCTCCAGCTGTTCATGCCCCAGATCGTCCTGTACGGGATCGGGGCGGCGGCCACCGGCCTGCTCAACGCCCACCGGCGGTTCGTGGTCCCGATGTTCGCTCCCATCCTCAACAACCTCGTGGTCATCGCATCGTTCCTCGTGTTCGCCTGGATGTACGCGAGCGCCCAGCCCCCAGCCCCGGGCAACATCACCCTGGCCCAGAAGCTGGTCCTCGGCGTGGGGACCACGGCCGGTGTGCTGGCCATGACCGTGGCCCTCTGGCCCTCGCTGCGGCGGATCGGCTTCCGGTGGCGGTGGGCGCTCGACCTCCGCCACCCCGCGATCCGGAAGCTGATCCGGCTCTCGGGCTGGGCGGTGGGCTACGTGATCGTGAACCAGATCGGCCTGCTGATCGTGATCGCCCTCGCCGCCCGGGATCAGGGCGCCTACACCGCCTACCAGGCTGCCTTCATCTTCTTCCAGCTGCCGCACGCGATCTTCTCGGTCTCGATCATGACGGCCCTCCTGCCGTCCATGTCCGAGCGCTGGGTGGGTGGCGACCGGGCCGGCTTCCGCCGCATCCTAGCCCGCGGCGTCCGGACCTCGGCGTTCATCGTCGTGCCCGCCGCGGCCGGGTACATGGTGCTGGCGCGTCCGATCGTCCGCCTGCTGCTCGAGCACGGCGTCACGACCGCGGAGTCGACCGATCTGCTGGCCGGGGTGCTCACGTACTTCGCCCTCGGCCTGTTCTCGTTCTCGGCGTTCATGCTGTTCCTGAGGGGCTTCTACGCGATGCAGGACACCCGGACCCCGATGCTCGTCAACGTCTTCGCGGTCGCGCTGCACACGGGGGTCAACTTCATCCTCTTCCCGCTCATGGGCGTGGAGGGGCTGGCCCTGGGGCATGCCACGGCCTACACGTTCGCGGCGATCGTCTCCGCGCTCATCCTGCGGAGGCGGCTGGGCGGTCTGGAGGGCGGCTACCTCCTGGCGGGGCTGGGGAAGGTGGTCGCCGCCGCGGGGTTCACCGCGGCCGCCGCGTGGGGAGCGGCCCGCCTCGCCGCCCGCGCCTTCGGCGTCGACACGCTGCCGGATCAGCTGATCCAAGTGGGGGTGGGCGTCCTGGCGGGGCTTATAATCTTCCTCGCTGCGGCCCTGCTCTTCCGGATGGAGGAGTTGCACCTGTTGAAGAGAGCATTCCTGCGCCGGCGATGAGCGGCCGCCCCCCCTCCCTCGCCGAGAGACTGCGCGACGAGCGCGGCATCCTGATCGCAGCCCTCGTGCGGCTCGTGATCTTCTTCGCCCTGCTCGGGCTGGTCCTGTTCGAGGCGGGGTCCGTGATCTGGTCGAGGCTCTCCGTCCAGGACACTGCCGACGCCGCCGCAACCACCGCGGTCACCGCGTACCGGGACAGCAAGGACGTCCGGGTGGCCGAGCAGGAGGCGCTTCGGACGGTCGAGGACAAGGACGAGACGGCCCAGATGACCTTCTTCCAGGTCCACGCCGACGGCAGCGTCACGGTCCGCGTCCGGAAGACGGCCCAGACGCTGGTGATCCAGCACGTCGGCTTTCTGGACGGGTTCACCAAAGCCCGGGGGTCCGCCACGATCGAGCCGCCCTCCTTCTGACCCCGAGGGCACCAACTACACTGAACTCGATGAAGACGGAGCACGGGCGGAAGCTCGCCGGCCGCTACGTCCTCGACTCGCCCCTCGCCTCGGGAGGCATGGCGGAGGTCTGGAGCGGGCGCGACGAGGTCCTGGGCCGTCCGGTCGCCGTCAAGATCCTGCACGAGCACCTCGCCACCGACGAGGAGTTCCTCGACCGGTTCCGGCGCGAGGCGATCACGGCGGCCCGCCTCTCCCACCCCTGCGTCGTGCGAGTGTTCGACACCGGCGTGGACGACGGGGTGGTCTTCATCGTGATGGAGCTGTACGAGGGGGCCTCGCTGGCCGACAGGCTGCGCGACGGCCCCATGTCGCCGGAGGAGGCGGCGCGCATCGCCCGCGGCATCCTCGACGGCCTCGCCCACGCCCACGGCCAGGAGGTCGTCCACCGCGACGTCAAGCCCGCCAACGTCCTGCTCCACGGGGCCCAGGTGAAGGTGAGCGATTTCGGGATCGCGAAGGCGGCCCACGGCGGCGACCTGACCACCACGGGGCAGCTGCTCGGCACCGCCCGCTACCTCGCTCCCGAGCAGGTGGACGCCGCCTCGGTCGACCATCGCGCGGATCTCTACGCCGTGGGCATCGTCCTCTACGAGATGCTGACCGGCCGCGCGCCCTTCGAGGCCGAGACCGCCATCGCGGAGGCCACTCTGCGCCTCACCGAGGATCCCCGCCCCCCCGGTGCTCTCCGAGGGGGCATCCCCCGGGACCTGGAGGATGTCGTCATGCGGGCCCTGGCCCGGGACCCGGACGACCGGTTCCAGTCGGCGGCGGAGATGCGCGGCGCGCTCGACGGGTCCGTCTGGACCGCTCCCCCACCCACCCCGCCCCCGTCCCAGGACGAGCCCGAGCCGGCCCCCTCGTTCTTCCGGGCCTGGATGCTCGTGCCGCTGACGGCCGTCCTGGTGGCGGCGGCGGTGATCGTCGGCGGTCTGCTGTTCGGGAGCCTGGAGCTCGGCGGTCCCCTCGGGGTCCGCCCGCGCGACGACCCGGGCTCCCCGGCCGCGCCGGCCGGCGGCCCGCTCGAGGTGGCGTCGGTCCAGGCCCACGATCCCGAGGGGACGGGGGGCGAGCACGACGACGAGGCGCCCTTTGCCGCCGACGGCGACGAGACGACCGCCTGGACGACCGAGGGCTACACGACGCCGGACCTGGGAGGGATCAAGTCGGGCGTCGGCCTCATCTTCGATCTCGGATCGCCCGCGGACGTGGCGGGCCTCGAGGTGGCCACGAGCGCGCCGGGATGGACGTTCCAGGTCTTCGCCTCCGGCGACCTCGCCCCGCTGGAGCAGCCCGCATCCTTCCCTCAGCCCGTCGCGGACGGGGAGGGGGAGACCAGCTTCACCGCCGAGGAGGCCACGACGCTCGCCTTCCCCCAGGCCCGTGGACGCTACGTCCTGCTCTGGATCACGGAGCTGACCGAGGTCGAGGGCCGGTTCCGGGCCCTGATCGGCGAGGCCGAGTTCACGGGTGGCTGACGACCGGGAGCTCGTCCGGGCCCACCTTCGGGGCGACCGGGGAGCCTTCTCCACGCTCGTGGAGCGACATCAGCGCCGCGTCTACAACATCGCGTACCGGATGGTCGGGCCGCACGAGGCGGCCGACGCCACCCAGGAGGTGTTCCTGACGTGCCTGCGGAGGCTCTCCGGCTTCCGAGGGGACTCGGCCTTCACCACCTGGCTGCACCGGGTGACGGTGAACGTCTGCCTCGACGCCCTCCGGAAGCGGTCGCGGGAGGGACCGTGGCGTGACGCCGAGGGGCCCCAGCCCGTGGAGCGGGACGTTGCGGACGCGGTCGTGGCCTCCGCGGACGTCCAGCGAGCCCTCGCCCTCGTTCCCGAGGAGTTCCGCGCGCCGCTCGTCCTCCACGACCTCCAGGACCTCCCCTATGAGGAGATCGCCGAGATCCTCGGGGCGCCGCTCGGCACCGTGAAGTCCAGGATCCACCGGGGCCGGGTGGCCCTGGCCCGGGCCCTCCGAGGGGAACCCTCACCCCCTCGGGATCCGTCGAACGTGCAGGAGACGACGTGAGCCATCCCCACGAGCAGCTGGCCGAGTACGTGGACGGGGCCCTCGACGCCTCGGGGCGAGCCGAGGTCGAGGCGCACCTGGCTTCGTGTGGGGTCTGCCGGGCCGAGGTGGCCTCGGCCACCTCGGCCCGGCAGACCCTCCGAGGCCTCCCCGAGGTCGAGCCACCCCCCGGAACGACGATGACCGTCCTCCGGGAGGCCCGCGAGACCCGGACGCCCCAGCGCTTGGCTCGGCCCCTGCGCATCGCAGCCGCCGTGGTCCTCTTGGCCGGGGCCGCCGCCGGAGGCATCTACGCGTACGGTCAGCTCGGGGAGGGCGCCAGGGAGCCCGCCCCGGCCGCGGACGGAGGCGATGCGGCGGAGCGGGAGACGGAGGAGCCGGCCGCGGCCCCCGAGGAGGGAAGCGCGGACCAGGACGCCCGGAGCGGTCGGGTGGAGGCGCTCTTCAGCGGACCGTACCCCCAGGTCCGCCGCACCGGGACCGAGCACACCCCGGACTCGATCGTGTCGCTGGCCGAGGACCTCCGGGACGAGGCGCGGGAGCAGCTCGAGGCCGGCTTCCCACAGGACGCCTTCGCCTTCTACGAGGCCTTCCCGGTCGCCTCGTTCCAGCCGGCGGCCCGGGAAGCCCTGGCCTGCGCCGGCCAGGGCCTGGAGCCCGAGCGCAGCGTCGCCCCGTTCGTGATCGAGGACGCCTCGTGGGAGGGCCGGCCGGCCTGGGTCGTCTCGTACCTCCAGGGGCCCGAGCCCGCCGCCGCCTTCGATCGGGTCCAGATCCTCGTGGTGAATCGGGAGGAGTGCGCGCTGGCCCACTTCGCCCAGCAGCGCCTGGACTAAACGAACGCCCTCCCGGCGTTGGATGATCGGGCGTCTCCTGGGAGAATGGGCAAGTGACCGAGCGACAGGTCGTCATCATCGGGTCCGGGCCGGCGGGCTTCACCGCCGCCCTCTACGCGGCTCGGGCCAATCTCGAGCCGCTCGTCCTCAAGGGCATCGAGGCCGGCGGCCAGCTGATGCTCACCACCGACGTCGAGAACTACCCGGGGTTCCCCGAGGGGATCCTCGGCCCCGAGCTCATGGAGCTCTTCGAGAAGCAGGCGGTCCGCTTCGGGGCGGAGATGCTGCAGCAGAACGCCACCAAGGTGGATTTCTCCGGGCGCCCGTTGCGGGTCTGGTCGGGGGACGAGGAGCACGTCGCCCGCTCGGTGATCGTGGCCACCGGGGCCAAGGCCAAGATGCTGGGCCTCCCCTCGGAGCAGAAGCTGCTGGGACACGGCGTCTCGACCTGCGCCACGTGCGACGGCTTCTTCTTCCGCGACCAGGAGCTGGTGGTCGTCGGGGGCGGGGACTCAGCGATGGAGGAGGCGCTCTTCCTCACCCGCTTCGCGTCGAAGGTCACGGTCGTGCACCGGCGTGACGAGCTCAGGGCCTCGAAGATCATGCAGGACCGAGCCTTCGAGAACCCCAAGATCGGGTTCGTCTGGGACTCGACCGTGACGGATGTCCTGGGGAACGGGAAGGTCGAGGGCGTCCGGCTTCGGAACGTCAAGACCGGAGACGAGTCCGAGCTCGCCGCGGAGGGCATGTTCCTGGCGATCGGACACACGCCCAACACCGAGATCTTCCGGGGACAGCTGGAGATGGACGACGTGGGCTACCTCAAGGTCGAGGAGCCGACGACGCGGACCAGCGTGGAGGGCGTCTTCGCCGCCGGCGACGCAGTGGACCACATCTACCGGCAGGCCGTGACCGCGGCCGGGATGGGGTGCAAGGCCGCGATCGACGCCGAGCGGTGGCTCGAGCGCCAGGGCCACTGACCCCGGGATGCGCCGCGCCGCCCACCTCGCGGCCCTCGGGCTCGCTGTCCTGACCGTCTCCCCATCCCCGGCCCCGGCCCAGCCCCCTCCCCTCCAACCACCCCCCGCCTACTACCGGCCCGTCGTCACGGACGGGATGACCTTCCCGGTGGCTCGTTCGAACTGGCACTCGGTCATCACCTTCGGCCGCGACTGGCACGATCCTCGGTTCCGCATGATCGGGGGGCGGTGGCGGCTGGCCGGCGTGCACGAGGGGAACGACATCATCTCCGAGGAGGGAACGCCGGTCTACTCGATGACTTCCGGGATCGTGGAGGCGGTGGGCTGGACGTTCTACTCGGGGACGCGGGTGGGCGTCCGAGGGACGGACGGCCGCTACTACTTCTACGCGCACCTCTCCGAGGTCGCCCCCGGCATCGCGCCGGGGTCACGGGTCGAGGCCGGCACGGTCCTGGGCCGGGTGGGCAACACGGGCTACGGGGACCCCGGGACGGCGGACGAGTTCCCGCCCCACCTCCACCTCGGGATCATGGAGGGCGGCTCCTGGGTAGACCCCTATCCGACGGTGCGACGCCTGTACCGCGAGAGCGTGCGGGCCACGACCCGAGCGGAGCGGCGCCTCGCGCGGCTCGTGCGGAACGGGGACACCGAGCGGTACGAGCGGCTGCTCCAAAGGCTGTACGCTGAGCCGGAGGAATAGCCGCTCCACGCACGTCGTTGCAGGTAGACGCCCGCAGTACCGAGGAGGAATCGAACGGATGACCGAGATCATGACCGCCACGGACGCGGAGTGGGACAAGGTGCTCTCTTCCGACAAGCCCGTGCTTGTGGACTTCTGGGCGGACTGGTGCGTGCCCTGCCACATGGTGTCCCCCATCGTGGAGGAGATCGGGCGCGAGAAGTCCGACCTCATGTCGGTGGCCAAGCTGAACGTCGACGACAACCCGCAGACCGCCCGCCGCTACGGCGTGATGAGCATCCCCACG
>DASUTW010000288.1:0-24960 GCA_036374395.1 Actinomycetota bacterium | reverse complement strand
CGACATGGGCCTGGAGCCGTCCGTCGTGCCCAAGATGGGGCTGGCCGAGAAGTGCCGGCACTGCGGGCGGTGCGTGTTCGGCTGCCCCTACGACATCAAGTGGGACACCCGGGCCTTCCTGGACCAGGCGGTGGCCCGCGGTGCCGAGCTCGTGACTGGCGCTCGGGTCGACAGGCTCATGATCGAGGGAGGCCGGGCCAGGGGCGTCCTGGTGGGCCGGGGACCGGGGCGTCGGCTCTACGAGGCGGACCTCATCGTGATCGCAGCCGGCGGGTTCGGGACCCCGGCCATCCTCGAGCGCTCCAACCTCGCCTGCGAGCCCGGTCTGTTCGTCGACCCGGTCCTCACCATCGCGGCGCGGATCCCCGCGGCTTGGCAGTGCAACGAGATCGAGATGCCGTTCGTGGTTCAGCGGCCTCACTACCTCCTGTCGCCGTACTTCGATTGGATCAGCGCGCTCTTCAACCCGGCTTGGCGCTTCCCGGTGCCCGACATGGTGGGCGTGATGATCAAGCTGGCCGACGAAGGGACCGGCTCGGTCTCGCTGCGCGGTCGGGTCGACAAGCGCCTCACCGCGGTGGACCGATCCCGGCTCGAGGAGGCGGCGGGGATCGCGACCGAGATCCTCGGGCGCTTCGGGGCGGATCCCGAAAGCGTGTTCACCGGCACGGTCAACGCCGGACATCCGGGCGGGGCGCTCCCGCTGTCCGAGGCCACGGTGACCAGCTTCCACGACGAGCGCCTGCCCGAGAACGTGTACGTCGCGGACGCGTCGCTGCTCCCGCGCTCGCTCGGGGGTCCCCCTATCCTCACGATCATCGCCATGGCGAAGCGCGTCGCGAGGCTGTGCCGCGACCGCGCGTTCGCCGGTGTCTGAGGGGAGCGGACGAAGCCGCGACCTCGCCGACACGGAACCGGCATGGTCGTGACTCCTTCCGCTGTCTAGTGTGAAGAGCAGCTGCGATGACGCCCCAGGGGAGATGCTTCGGGGACAGAAGGGAGGACCCATGCGCGGAGCGCGCCGGCGACGGGACGAGCGAGAGCTCGTCGCCCTCCCCCCGACTCTTCCGATCCCCGAGGACGACGGCGGCGCCCGTCACCTGCCGGGCGTCCGCGTCCCCGACGTGGCGCTGGCCTCCACCGAGGGGGGGTCGATGGGCCTCGCCGACCTCGACAGCTCACGAACCGTCGTCTACTGCTACCCGCGCACCGGCCGGCCCGGCGAGCCTCCGTTGAGGGAGGACTGGGACCGCATCCCCGGCGCCCGAGGATGCACCGCGGAGTCCTGCGCCTTCCGCGACCGGCACGCGGAGATCGCATCGTTGGGAGTCGGCGTCTACGGAGTGTCGACACAGGCTCCCGAGGACCAGCGCGAGGCTGCCCGCCGCCTCCGCCTCCGGTTCCCCTTGCTGTCCGACGCCGGATTGGAGCTGGTCCGGGCGCTCCGGCTTCCCACGTTCGAGGTGGCCGGCCGCACCTTGCTCAAGAGGCTGACCCTCATCGTCCGCGACGGCCGCATCGAGCACGTCTGGTACCCGGTGTTCCCTCCGGACCGGCATGCAGAGGAGGTTCTGGGATGGCTGCGACGTCATCCGATCCGGGCCGCGTAGCGGAGCCGCCGTCCCGACCGCTGGAGACGGCCATCACCCTCGTCCTCGAGGACCAGTCGCCGGAGCTCGCTCGGGCGCATCGGGAGCTCTATCCGGAGCGGATCCCCGAGCAGATCCCCCTCTCGCTGACGCTCCTCTATCCGTGGATCCCTGCGGCCGAGGTGACCGACGGCGACGTCGAGCGTCTCCGGTCGTTCTTCGCGGATCGCCCGCCGCTCGAGTTCGCGCTCACCCGCGTGGCTGCCTTCCCCGGGCTGGTCGTGTACGCGGTGCCGGACCCGGACGAGGACCTGCGAGCCACGATGCGGGCTCTGTGGGCCCGCTACCCCCAGCATCCGCCGTACGGAGAGGAGGGGAGCGACCCGCCTCCCCACTGCACCCTCGGACGGCTGGAGGGCGATCACGCGGTCACCCTCGAAGAGGTCGCCTCACGCGTGGAGCCGCTGCTCCCCATCTCGTGCACGGTGAGGGCGGCGACGCTGCTGGAGGAGTACGAGGTTGATCGCTTCCGTACCCGCACCGTCCTGCCCTTCGCTGGATGATGCGATTGGATGGTCGGAGGAGGTAGAAGCGTGACCGAGGACGTGCGGACCGAGCAGTCGATCGGGATCGACGCTCCCATCGACGAGGTGTGGGCGGCCCTGACGACCCCCGACCAGATCGAGCAGTGGTTCCTGGGCGTCCGGACGGAGACGGACTGGCGGCCGGGGAGCCCGATCGTGCACCGCGGCGAATACCAGGGGAAGCCGTACGAGGACGTGGGGACGATCCTGGAGTTCGAGCCGCCCAGGCGTCTCGTCCACACGCACTGGAGCCCGGTGTCCGGCCGACCGAACGTCCCGGAGAGCCACGAGGTGGTCGTCTGGGAGCTCGCGGAGCGGGGGGCCGGGACGGTGCTCACGGTCGAGGAGTCCAACCTCGCCTCCGAGGAGGCCAAGGCGACCTCGGAGAGGACGTGGGGCGTGGTCCTGGAGAACCTGAAGGGGTTCCTGGAGAGCCGAGCCTCGTGACGTGATCGTCGAAGGAGGCCGACGGACGCTGGCGGAGCGCTGCCGCGTCCAGGCGGGCTGGTGCGGGCGCCTTGGGTCTCCGCTCTACGCGGACCTCCTGCGACGGGCCGCCGACGACGCGGAGGCTGGGGGGCCGGTCTGGCGGGCGCTGCGTGGGCGCGAGGACGCTCCCGAGGAGGACTACGTGGCCCTCCGGCTGATGGGGTCGGTCCACCGGCTCGTCCTTCAGGGCCGGGCCCCGGCGCTGGCCGCCCACTACCCGTCGGTCGGCGGGCGGCCGGGAAAACGCGCCTGGGAGGACTTCCGGGACGTCGTCGATGCGCACGGTGACGACCTCCGAGGGCTCCTCGATCTCCCTCCACAGACGAACGAGGTCGGTCGGTCGGCGGCGCTGCTGGGAGGGTTCCTCCTCGTGGCGCGTGAGTCGGGCTTGTCGCTCCGGCTCCTCGAGCTCGGGGCCAGCGCCGGCCTCAACCTGCGCTGGGATCGATACCGCTACGAGTCGGGCGAGTGGGGGTGGGGCGACCCCGCCTCGCCCGTTCGCTTCGAGGACGTGTTCGAGAGCGCGACGCCGAAGGGCCGGGATGTCGTGGTGGGGGAGCGCCGTGGATGCGATCTCGCCCCGATCGACCCCACGACCGAAGACGGGCGGCTGACGCTCCTGTCGTATGTCTGGCCGGATCAGACGGAGAGGATCGAACGGCTCCGGGGCGCGCTCCGGGTCGCGGCCGAGGTCCCCGCCCGGGTCGAGCGGGCCGACGCGGCGAGCTGGCTGGGCAAGGAGCTTGGTCGGCAGCGCCGGGGGGAGGCGACGGACGTCTTCCACTCGGTGGTGCTCGGCTACCTGGACGAGGGATCCCGCCGCGAGCTGGCCGGCATCCTTGAGGAGGCGGGAGCGGCGGCGACCGCGGAGGCCCCGATGGCCTGGCTCGCGCTCGAGCGGGCGGGCGACGTCTTCGAGGTCCGGCTGCGCTCCTGGCCCGGCGGGCACGATCGCCTGCTCGCCCTCACCGAGCCCCACGGGCCGCCCGTCCGGTGGCTGGAGTCGGACGATCAGTCGGCGACGTAGGCGAAGAACTCCGGGCCTGCGCTTCGGTTCGGTGCTCGGCCTACGCGGCCAGCTCGGGAGGCAGCCCGAACGCCTCGAAAAGCTCGGGGCTCCGAAAGGCCGTGACGTCACCGATGAGGTCGTCCCGCAGCGTGAGGACGTCGAGCGCCAGCGGGACGTATCTCGTGCCGTCCGGGGCGAGCGCGTACGCGGCCACCGCCGGCTGGCCGTTGGCCCGCGTGGGGAGATAGCGGAGCCGCGGCGACGGTCCCTCGGGGATGAGCCAGGACCTGCCCACCGCCTCCCGTCCCCGGACCCAGCCGGCGTAGGGCGGCATCGAGAACGTGGCGTCCTCGGCCAGCATCGAGAGGATCGCGCCCGTGTCGCCTCGATCGAAGGCGTCGGTGAACCGCTCCACGATCTCCCGGACCCGCTCGTCTCCGAGCGAGCGGACCGTGGCCTGCTGGCTTCGGGCCGGGATCCGCTCCTGGACGGCCTTCCGGGCCCGCTGGAGGGCGCTGTTCACGGAGGCGGGCGTCGAGCCGAGCACCTCCGCGACCTCCTTCGCCGAGAAGCCGAGCACCTCCCGGAGGATGAGCACGGCTCGCTGGCGGGGGGCCAGGTGCTGGAGCGCGGCCACGAAGGCGAGCTCGATCGACTCGCGCTGCTCGTAGCGGGCGTCGGGGCCAGGGTCCTCGATCGCGTAGGCGTCGTCGGGGTAGGGCTCGAGCCAGGCCACGCCGGCCGGCCTGGTGCCCACCTCCGAGCCGTTCGAAGCAGGGGGCCCGTAGTCGACGGGAAGCACCCGCTTGGGCCGCTTGGCGATGGCGTCGAGGCAGGCGTTGGTCGTGATCCGGTACATCCACGTGCCAAAGGCGCTCCGCCCATCGAACCCGGGCAGCCCTCGCCACGCCCGGAGCAGCGCGTCCTGGAGGACGTCCTCGGCGTCGTGGAGCGAGCCGAGCATCCGATAGCAGTGGGCGTGCAGCTTGGGCCGATGCGGCTCGACCAGGAGCCGGAACGCCTCCTCGTCCCCGGCGCGGGCCAGGGCCAGCGTCTCCGATTCGTCTGCGTGCGTCGCAGGCATCATCTACTCCGTTGGACCGATGAGCGAAGGCTAGCTCATCGGTTCTCCCGATGAATCCGGGGGCCCGGTGCGAGTCGAAGAGGATGATGCGGCCACAGCCCGATCCCGTGGTGCACATCGAGCTGCGGACGAACGACGTGGAGCGCGCCAGGATCTTCCTGGGTCGCCTCTTCGGCTGGAACAGCGAGAGGATCCGTGTCGGCGGCCGGCAGTACCTCGCGCTCGACGTCGGCGATCGCGTGGAGGGCGGCATCGCGGCCCGCGACGGGGACCCGCCCGCGTGGCTGCCCTACGTCGAGGTGGCGGACGTGGACGAGGCGGCCGAGCGAGCGCGGGCCCTCGGCGCGTCCGTCGTGCTGCCGCCGACGGAGGGGCCTGCGGGGTGGCACGCGATCCTGGGGATGCCGGCCGGCGGGGAGGTCGGCCTCTGGCAGCCGAAGCGCTGAGCCCGGCGGGCCCGGCACCCTAGCTCGGCCAGATCACCTCACAGCTGTCGTGACGCTCGCCGTCTATGCATCGATCTCGGCCGGGACCACCTCTGAGATCGTCCGTGCCGGCGAACCCGTCGAGCAGATCGGGTCCCCCCCGGCCGAGGATGCGGTCGTCGCCCTCGGCCCCGAGCAGCTCGTTGGGGCCGGCGTCCCCGATCAGGACGTCGTCGAACCTGCCGCCTTCGGCGTCCTCGATCCTCCGCAGCCGGTCGTTCCCGTAGCCCTCGGTGATCCCGAGGGCGAGGTGCACGCGAACTCCCCGCGGCACGTGGAAGTAGAAGACGAGGTCCCGGCCCGCCTGGCCGTCCAGGAGGTCCTCCTCGGGGTGCACCGAGGGGATGAGCATGTCGGGTCCCCGGCCGCCGAGGAGGCGATCCTTCCCCGGCCCGTCGGTGAGACGGTCGCTGCCCCGCCCACCGTGGACGGTGTCCGGCCCGCCGCCGCCGATCAGGCCTCCTACCGCGGTGTCCCTGCCCGGCCCACCCCGGATCCGATCGCCGCCCGGGCCGCCCCGCGCCACGTCGGCGCCGCGACCACCGAGGAGCCGGTCGCGGCCGCGACCACCCTGGAGGCCGTCGCCGCCCGGGCCGCCCCGTGCCACGTCGTCGCCCGGGCCACCGAACAGGAGATCGCGGCCCCCTCCTCCCCGGAGGCGGTCGTCTCCCCGCCCGCCGCAGATCCTGTCGGCGCCCCCGAGGCCAAGGACGACGTCGTCTCCGGACCCCGCCGCGATGACGTCGGTGCCCGGCGTGCCGACCAGGAGGTCATCGGCCTGGGTTCCCAGGATCGTGACGCTCTCCCCGCCGCAGGTCGACGGCTGGCGAGCCGATGTCCCGGTGGGGATCAAGATCAGGACGCCGACCGCGACGGACAGCGCGCGCCGGCGCCGGGCGCGGACTCGCCTCGGCTGGTGGATCCCACGTCCCCCTCGGTGGCCCATCGGCGTGCCCGCTCTCGGACGCGGGCCTGCGGGGCCCGCGCTGACCCCGACGGGTCGATCGTCCTCCCGTTCCGTGATCCTGGCAAGCCCGACCGCGATCGTCGCGGAGCGCCGCCGCCGCGCTCAGACGGACCAGCGGCGGCGGGCCGGGAGGCGGACGTCACCGTACGCGTTGCAGCGCGCCTCCGAGATCCGCAGCTCGAAGAGGACGTAGCGATCCACGGGGTCGTAGGCCGCCGCCTCCTTCGCCGCGGCCCGGATCTTCGGATCCTCGACGAGGAAGCCTCTCCCACCGATCCAGAACTCCCCGCCCGTGCCCGCGGTGTCGGGGACGCCGTTGTGGAGTGCGAACGATCCTCGCTTCGCCAGGTCACGGCCCTTGGGCGAGGTCGGCTCCATGAAGACGAAGAGGGCATCCGCGGGCAGGATCGGGGTGACCGGATGCACCCGCGGACGGCCGTCGCTCCGCACCGTTGCGAGGTAGGCGGGAGGTCGGGCCAGGCGCTCGGCGCCGAACGCGGCAAGCTCGGGCTCGACCTCCGCGAAGCGGCCCCAGGGGACCTCGGTCATCCGATCGGCTCCAGGTCGAGGTCCCGGAGGCGCTCGGCATCGGCGAGCATCTCGATGGCGGTGACCCTCCGGAGGGCGTCGTCGGCGTCGTCGACCGACCCCAGCAACCGATAGGCCACCGCCCGCAGGTGGGGTCGCTGCTCCTCGAATGGGCTCGCCAGGTCGTCCACGGTCACATCCTCGCTCCGCGCCCCGTCATGGAGATGACGCATCGAACGAGGTTACCGTGACGGAAGGAAGAGGCGTATGGACGCGCACGTGAGCTTCATTCCGCTCGGCGTCAGGGACGTGGACCGGGGCGAAGCGATCCTACGGCGAGGGGGCCTGGGGCGCCGATCCAGCAGGACGCTGGGATGGGTGGCCTTCGCCCAACCGATAGGTGAGCGCCAGGTCACATGTCAACCGTGCCCGAGCGACGCTGGAGCGACGTTGCGGGCATGGTGCGCCGAACCGGCGAGAGGCTAGCCTTGCTCCGTGGGACGCCGGCATGCCGCCCGAGGGATCTGCCTGCTGGCGATCGCCCTCGCCTCCTGCTCCTCGGGCGAGATCCAGCGCGACCCCGAGCTCCGCAGGGAGCTTCTCGAGATGCGGGACGCCGATCAGGCCGAGCGGACGGGTCAAGCGCCGGGTGGGGTGGAGACCGACCGGGCGAGGGCCGAGCGGCTGAAGGAGATCATCGACGAGCACGGCTGGCCCACGATCGATCTGGTCGGGAGGGACGGCGCCAGCGCCGCGTGGCTGATCGCCCAGCACGCCGACTTCGACGTGGCCCTCCAGGAGCGGGCCCTCGAGCTGATGAGGGAGGCGCTCGACGACGACCAGGTGGATCCCGTGGACGTGGCCTACCTGGAGGACCGGGTGGCCGTGAACCGGGGAAGGCCCCAGACGTACGGCACGCAGATCCGATGCATGGACGGGCGCCCCCAGCCGGCCACGCCGATCCGAGGCGAGGCGGGCGTGGATGCGCGGCGGAAGGAGGTGGGCCTCGATCCCCTCGAGGACTACTACGCGGAGCTCGAGGAGGCCTGCGCGGCCGAGGCGGCCGGGATGCCCTAGTAGCGCTCCAGGATCTCCTCCATCTGGCGGATCTCCTCGCGCTGCGTCTCCACGATCTGGTCGCAGAGCTCGATGATCTCCGGGTCGGTGATCGAGGCCTCCTCGCACACGAGGATCGCGCGGGAGTGGTGGGGGATCATCGAGCGGAGGAATCCCTCGTCCCCTACGAAGGTCTCCGCGCGTCCGAGGAAGAAGGCGCCTGCGAAGATCCCCGCGAAGGCGGCGAAGAGGGCGAGGTTGAGCCGGCCGTTCTCGAACATGCCGCCCATCACGGCCAGCATGATGATCCCCATCGGGGCCACCATGATGATCGCCATCCAGAGGTTGCTCCAGTTGAAGTAGAAGTGATCGATCGTGACGATCATCGACATGGTCAGCACGAACATCACGATCAGGCTCAGAAACAGCGCGATCCCCAGCTTCACGTAGGAATTCCCCATCGGTACCTCCTGGTTGTGGAGTGACGAGTCCCTACCCGAAGATGGGGCCGCCGAACGTCCGAGGAGGTCGCACGATGGGAAAGGTCAGGTTCCAGCTCGCGATCTCGCTGGACGGCTACGTCGCCGGCCCCGACCAGAGCGAGGAACATCCGCTCGGGGTCGGGGGGATGAAGCTCCACGAGTGGGTATTCGAGCTCGAGGCGTGGCGGAGGCAGCAGGGGATGGACGGCGGGGTCGTCAACGCCAGCACCCAGGTCGTCGAGGAGGCGCAGACGGGCGTCGGTGCGACCGTGATGGGACGGAATATGTTCGGCGGCGGCCCTGGCCCCTGGCCGCCGGACCCTCCCTGGGACGGGTGGTGGGGAGAGGAGCCCCCCTTCCACGGCCCCGTCTTCGTGCTGACCCACCATCCGCGGGAGTCGCTGGAGATGCGCGGCGGCACGACGTTCACCTTCGTCACCGACGGGATCGAGGCGGCCATGGAGCAGGCCAGAGCCGTCGCCGGCGATCAGGACGTGATGATCGGCGGGGGCGCGAACGTGATCCAGCAGTACCTCTCGGCGGGCATGGTGGACGAGTTCGAGCTCCACCTGGTCCCGATCATCCTTGGGGCGGGAAAGCGACTCTTCGAGAACGTCGGCCGTTGCGACCTCGAGCAGGTGCGAGTTATCGAGGCGCCCGGCGTCACGCACCTGAAGTACCGCGTCCGCCGCTGAACGGAGCTGCGCCTCGGGCCGACGACTTCGGCTATCCTCACCGGCGACATGGTGAGATCCCTTCGCATCGTCTACGCGGCGCTGGCCTGGCTGTTCCTGGCCGCGCTTATCCTCCAGGTCTTCTTCGCGGGGCTGATGCTCTTCGGCGAGCCCGAGGGTCGTGCCCTCCACGAGAACACGGGCTGGATGCTGCACACGGCCGTGTTGCTCTTGCCGGTGGCCGCCGCGCTGGCGCGGGCCGGAGCGCGCGCCATCTGGCTCACCCTAGGACTGACGGTGGCCACGCTGATCCAGCCGATCCTCACCTTCGTGCGCGAGACGCCGGCGATCGCCGCGCTCCACCCGGTCAACGCGATCCTGATGACCATGCTGTCGTTGATCGTGGCTCAAGGTGCCCTTCGGCTGGCGCGGACGGAGCGGATCCCCGCCGCGAGCTGACCGCTCAGACCCGGCTGACGCCCACTCCCTCGATCGGGACGCGACGCCCCTGCGACCGCACCCTGATCACCAGCTTCCCCGCCCGGACGTGGTCGAAGGTGGCGACCTTGCGCACCGCGAGGCGCTTCACCTTTGGAGCCTTGAGGCTGAGGCGTCGGATGACCTTTCCCTTGAAGAGGATCTCGACCTTGCCGCACCTCTTGCAGCGCGTGTGGACCAGCGCGATCGTCCGGGCCTTGACCCTCCCGACGATCAGCCGGTCGCCGCGCCGTTCGGACTCCGTGAACGTCCCGAGGTAGGAGCGGGCGGCGGATCGCCTCTTCCAAGAGCCCCTTCGCTCGAAGGATCGCTCGTTGGCGGGGACGGCCGTGCAGGCGCTCTCGAGGCCGGATGCGTTCCCGGCGAGGTCGGTGGCAGTCAGCCGGAAGCAGTACGTGCGGCCCGGCTTCCCCTGGAAGGCGGCGGACGTACCGGAGGCGGCCTCCCACTCGGTCCAGGAGCTCCACGCGCCCCTCTGCTTCGTCTCGCGGACGTCCACGCGAAGAGCCTCGAGGCCGCTGGTCGCGTCCTCTGCGGTCCACGAGACGTCGAAGGCGCGGGCCCGCTGGTAGACCGGCAGCCGATCGAAGACGGTGGTGGGCCCGGTGGTGTCCAGCACGATGGACTCGACGACCGTGCTCTCGTTCTGCGCCGCGTCGCGGAACAGGACGTGCACGTCCCGGGTCCCGTCGGGTCCGTCCGCGAGGTCCCATGCCAGGGACTGGACGAAGGGTTGCCACGGCCCATCGGGCTCCGCGTCGTTCGCCACGCTGAACTCGATGTCGGACCCGTCGGAGGCCGTCAGGGTCAGCGTCACGGATCTCGTGCCGGTGAACGGGTTGCCGTTCTGGATGGACACCGAGCCGGTGGGCTTGGTGTTGTCCACCGAGAACCCGGCTTCGGCCGGCGGGTCCGTCGCGTTGCCGGAGGTGTCGATCGCCCGGGCCAGCACGGTGAACGGCTCGACGTCGGCGACCGGAGGCATCCAGCCCAGGGACCACGTCACACTCCCCGGTGAGACCGCTGGCTCGATCGTGGCCTCGTTCCAGGTCTCGCCCGGGACGAAGTCCGCCGAGCCCGCATCCCAGTAGAGGGGGCCCTCGTTCGAGTCCCATCGCACGGCCACCTCCACCTCGTCGACCTCGACGTCGTCCGTGGCCGCGCCGGTCGCCTCGTGGGGCTGATCGTTGACGTAGGCGCCGGGGATCGGCTGCTGGATCTCGGCGTCGGGGGCCACGGAGTCCGTCGCGGTCGTCTCGAACGACCACGTCACGGCGGGCGAGATCGGGTTGCCGGCCGGGTCCTCGACGTCGCTCATCACCTCCGCGGTGTAAGGAGACCCGAACTCGAGGTGGACGGCCGGGGTGAAGGTCGCCTCGGTGCCCGAGGGGTCGAGGGACACGCTGCCCGGGACGGCGCCGCTGGGGCCGGTGAGGGTGAACGAGGACGTCCCGACCGTCGACGGCTCCACCGCCTCGCTGAAGGTGACGCTGATGCTGGTGGTCACGGCGACCTCTGTCTCCGCGTCCTCGGGGGTCCTGGAGGTCACCTCGGGAGGGGTGGCGTCCGCGGTCGCCGAGACCTCGCTCGAGACCTCGCCCTCGTCGCCCTCGGAGCTCTCGGCGCGAACGACGTAGTAGTAGGTCGTGCCGTCGACGGTGTTCCAGCCCGGATCCGAGTGCTCGGTGCCGGCCACGAGCGAGGCGATGCGGTTGGCAGGTGAGGGCGGGAACCCGCTCATCGTACCCCGGTACACGTTGTAGCCGGCCACGTCCGAGCCAGAGGAAGCCTCCCATGAGAGGTCGATCCCTCCGCCGGCGGCCGCCTGAGCCGACACGTCCGTGGGCGGTCCCGGAAGGCCGAGCGCCGAGGCCACGTTGAGCCGCCTCCCAGAGACGGTCTTCCCCGCCAGGGCGGGCAGGGGGTCCCCTCGAGCGAGGAGCCGGGCTTTCACGTCCAGGTGGCCGAGGGCGGGATGCGTCGCCATGACCAGGGCGGCCGCTCCCGTGACGTGTGGGGTCGCCATCGAGGTCCCGTTGAACCAGGTCGTGGGCGCGCCTCGCATCCCCGCGATGGCTCCCGGCCGGGCCTCCAGCGCACTCGAGAAGAACTGCCCGCCCAGGCTGGTGGAGGAGTTGAGCTGGATCGTGGGGACGGAAGCGTAGGGTGTGCTGTCTACCCCCGACGGCCGGAAGTTCACGTCGATGTCCGCCACGTAGTCGGCGCGGAGCGTGTCTCGGATGAACGTGCTGGTCACTGGTGGGTCTTTCGTGAGGTCGCACCCGGTGTCGTTCGTGAGGTCGCACCCGATGTCCTGTCCGAACAGGAGGAGGTTCCGGCCGGCCCCGCCCGAGAGGTAGCTATTCAGACGGGTCTGATCCTGACCGGTCAGTGTGAAATCCCACTCGTTGCCCGTGAACCAGATGACCGCGTCATGGTCGTCCATGAACGTCGCCATCGGACCGCTACTGTTGTGCCCCACGGTGTGGGTGACCGTGTTGGTGTAGCCCAGCGCGTTCAGGGCCTCGGAGTACGCGACCTCGAAAGTCGCCCCGTCGTCGTCGTCCACGATCAGGATGGGGCTCGACGAGGAGACGCCCATCCATGTCAGGGCCGCCGAGAGGATCGCTTGACGGTGCGCGTTGGAGGTGATCCCCTCCAGCCCGAACGTGTGGAAGGCGGACCGGTAGGCGACCCCCATGTCGGTGTCGGGCCCCACGAGGACCGCCTTGGCGAAGCGCGGGACCGTGGAGAGGATCGACGCACCCGGAGCGCCCAGATCCACGGTGACGTCCCCGAAGTTCGAGAAGGGGGCCAGCGCGTCGGTATCGGTCGTCGCGGCTACCGAGATGACGTTCGCGTTCGAGTAGCTGGAGGGGTAGTGAGCGTTCGGTCCGGTGTCGGTATCCACGCCGTCGTTGCCGGCGGCCGCGACGAAGAGGATGCCCGCGGCGTTCGCCTCCTCGATCTTCTGCTGGAGCATCTGGCTCTCGCTTCCGCCCCCCCAGGAGTTGTTCGTGAGGTGCGCGCCCTTGTCGATCGCGTAGTCGAGCGCCTCGATGGCGTCCGCCGTGTCGCCCCCCTCAGGCCCCAGGAACTTGAGGGGCATGATCCTCGCCTTGCTCACCCCCGCCACGTGGATCGAGTTGTCGATCGTCGCCGCGATCGTCCCCGCCACGTGCGTCCCGTGATCGTCGGGTTGGTTCGGGTCGAACACGGTCGCGTCGTTGTTGAAGAAGTCCCAGCCGTGGACGTCGTCGACGTAGCCGTTCAAGTCGTCGTCCACGCCGTTGGTCTCCTTGCCGCCGCCGCTCTCGCCCGGGTTGGTCCAGATCTGGCCCTGGAGGTCGGGGTGGTCGATCCAGATCCCCGTGTCGATCACGGCCACGACGAGGTCGGACGAGTCGGCGGCCACGGCCCAGCCCTCCGGGGCGTCGATGTCGGCGTCCTCCTCCCCGCCCGTCTGGCCGTCGTTGTGGAGCCCCCAGAGCTCGTCGAACTCCGGGTCGTTCGGTACCTGATCCGGGTACCAGAGGAAGTTCGGCTCAGCGGCTCGGACGGCGACGTCCGCCGCGACCCGGGCCGCGACCTCAGGGGGCCGGCCCTGCCCCGGGAACCGCACGAGCTCGAGGTCGGGGAGGGGCAGCCCCTTGACCCGGGTCAGGCCGTGTCGGGCCCGTGCCGCGGCCCGCTCGACGGCCGGCGTCCCCGGTCGGAACTGGATCAGCAGCTCCCCGGGGACGAACGCCGGTCGCGACGACGCCCGCGGGGGCTGCGGTTGGGTCGAGGCGGCGGGCGGCGCCCGGAGCAGGGCTCCGGCCGTGAGGCTGAGGGTGATGCCGATTGCGAGGGCTCTGGAGGATCGCATGTACCTCGGGGGGCTTCGGGTCCGGGCTCGACCAGCATACCGGCGAGGACGCTTATCGAGCCCGACCTTCATATCGGCCCCCAAAGGAGCACGCTTGACCGGTACGAGCTCAGCCCCCGGCGTCGGTCGCCTGGGGCAGGCCGGCCAGTGCCCTCGACAGGCTCTTGGCCAGGGGCTGGCCTCGCGTGAGGCGCATGAGGCCGACGACCATCCGCCCCTTGAGCCCCACGCCCTTGCGGCTCCACGTGACGTGCATCCGGCTGCCCCCGTTCGGCAGGGGCTCGACCCTCGCCGACATGAAGCTGCCGGGGGCGCAGAAGCTGCTCTCGCGCGCGGTCCAGGTCACGGTGCCGGGCGTGGACCAGTCGTACTCCTCGAGCGCCCACAGCCGGGGCTTCCGCTGGCCCTCGCGGACCAGGGCCGACGTGACCCCGAGCTCCTCCACCCGGTAAGCGTCGGGATCCAGCTCGGGCCAGAGGTCCGGGCGGCGATCCGAGAAGTCGGTCAGGGCCTCGATCACCCGCTCGGCCGGGACCGGAGCGTCCACGGTGAAGCGGAGCTCGGTCATCGCGCACCCCGCTCGTCGATCACGAGGTCGTAGGTCTCGACGCCCAGGATCTCTTCGTCGTACCTGGCCGCGGTCTCGACGCGCATCTCCTCGGCGGCCTCCTCGCTGGAGCGGAGGGCATCCTCCGTTTCCCAGAAGGTCACCGACATCGACCTCCCGCTGGAGCGATCACCCAGGATCAGCAGGCCGGCGAACCCCTCGAGCTCGCGGAGCGCCGGAGCGACGTTCTCCCGGGCGTTCCTCGCGCCCTCGTCGAACTCCTCGCCTGTGCCCTTGAACATGGTCACCCGTGCGAACATCGACACCACCTCCTTCGTGAGGAGGATGGCGCTCGGGCCGGCGCGCCCGCATCGGTAGGACTGCCCATTCCGCCGGGCTACGGGCCCAGGAGGTCGTGCTCCATGGCGAAGACCGCCGCGGAAGCGCGGGTGGAGCTGCCGATCTTCGCGTAGATGTGCTGGACGTGGTGCTCGGCCGTGCGGGGGGAGATGAAGAGCCGCTCCGCGATCTCCTTGTTCGACAGCCCCCGGGCGACCAGGCGGAGGACCTCGACCTCGCGGTCGGGGTCGAGGCGTCCCGCGGAGGCCTCGGCCGCGATCACCTCCGCGGCCTCCTCCGGCGGCCGGGCCGGTCGGTGGGGACGCTCCTGGGTCATCGCCTGGTAGGCGTCGGCGGCGGCGAGGATCCGGGCCGCGACGGGGATCTCGGCGCCGGAGGCGCCGTGGTGGTAGCCGCTGCCGTCCTGTCGCTCGTGGTGGGCGCCGGCGATCGGCACGAGAGGGGCGAGGGCCGTCGACCGGGCCAGGATCCGCTCGGTGTGGTACGGGTGCATGCGGACCATCTCCCGCTCGGCGGTCGTGAGCGGGCCCGGCTTGTCCCAGATCCCGTTCGAGATCCCGGTGCGACCCACGTCGTGCATCAGGGCCGAGAGGCGAAGCTCGCTCAGGTCGTCCTCGTTCAGGCCGAGCGATCGTCCGGCCTCGACCGCGAGCTTCGCGACGCCGGTGGAGTGCCCCAGGGTGTACGGGGACTTCAGGTCCACCATGTCGGCGAAGGCCCGAGCCACGCGGTCCAGCCCCGCCGCCCCGACCATCGCCAGGGGCTCGGGCTCGGCCGCGAGCACCGCCTCCCAAGGGTCCTCCTCGGCCCCCTCGGCCAGGAGCTCGGGTCCCATCCGCCGGAACGCGTCAACGATCCCCGGGTCGAACCAGCCACCCGACCGCCGCTCGACCATGGCCAGCGCCGCCTCGGGGCCGTCGGCCCGATCGAAGATCACGGCCTGCGTCGCGACCTCGGCGATCCTCGCCGGCAGCACGATCTCCTCGCCCGCGGCGCCCTCGGGCGTGCCCGTGCCGTCCCAGCGCTCCGTGACCTGGTACAGCGCGCGCTCCACCGCGTGGCCCAGCCCGAGACGGGAGGCCAGGTGGGAGCCGACCTCGCAGATCGCCCTGAGGATCCCCTCGCTCTCCTTCCGGCCGGCGAGGAGGGCCCGCGCCAGGAGCCGGGGCCGGCGAAGCCCCGCCCCCCGCCCCGTGGCCAGTGTGAGCTTCAGCATCTCCCGGGCCTCGCCGAAGTCGGCGGCCTCGGACGGCGGCCGGGACGCGAGCTCGTCCCCCCCGAACAGGTGGGCCTCTTCGTGGGCCGTGGCCGTGCATCCGAGGTGGCGCAGGAGGGTGGCCAGGTAGACCTCGCGCACCTCGGCCTCGGGCAGGCCGAGCCCCCGGGCCATCCGGGTCGCCAGGAGGCAGGAGCGCGCGGCCTTCTCGGGCTCCTGACCCATCCCGAGGTCGGTGGCGACCGAGATGGCCACGAGCAGATCGGCGAGCCGCAGCTGATCGGTCACGCTGGCCCGCAGACTAGCGCCTCAGCTTCCAGAGCTCGTAGCCCGTCACCCCGTCGTAGGCGCCGAACAGGAACCATCTGCCCAGGGGCGTGAAGTAGCCCGGATAGGCGGCTCCCGGGCCGGGGTTGAGGTCCCTGAGGCGCCTGGTGCCCTTCTTCGTGCCGTCGGTGCGCCAGAGCTCTGCTCCGGTGGTGCCGTCGTCGGCCTTGAACACGGCCCAGTCCCCGACGGTCGTGAACTTGTCGGGGATGGACGAGCCGGGCCCCGGGTGGATGTCCTTCAGGCGTTTCGTTCTCTTCTTCGTGCCGTCGGTCCGCCATAGCTCGGTGCCGGTGACCCCATCGTCCGCCTGGAACAGCACGATCTTGCCGAACCTGACCAAGTCGTCGACCTCCGAGTCGCCGGGTCCCGGGTTGATGTCCTTCACCCGCCTCGTGCCTTTCCGCGTGCCGTCGGTCCGCCAGAGCTCCCGCCCCGCCGGGCCGTCGGCTCGGAAGAGGATCACCTTCCCGTACACGGTGAGTCGTTCCGGGAAGGCGTTGCCTCCGGGAAAGAGATCTTTGACCAGGCGTGTCCGCTTCCGTGTGCCGTCGGTCCGCCAGAGCTCCCGCCCCGTGGCGTCGTGGGTGGCGGAGAAGATGACGCGTTTCCCCAGCCGCACGAGGTCGCCGGGTGAGGAGTCCCCCGGGCCGGGCCGGATGTCCTTCACCAGGCGCGTCCCCTTCTTCGTGCCGTCGGTCCGCCAGAGCTCGATGCTCAGGGTCCCGTCCGATGCCGAGAAGAGGAGCTTCTTCCCCAGGCGAACGAAGTCGTGCGGCTGCGCGAAGGACGGCCCCGGGTTGATGTCCTTCACCCGTCTCGTTCCCTTCTTCGTGCCGTCAGTCCGCCAAAGCTCCCAGCCGGCGGCGCCGTCGTTGGCGGTGAAGAGGATCCGCTTCCCGAGCCGCGTCAGTTCTTGAGGAGAGGAGTCGGCCGGCCCCGGGTTGATGTCCTTCACTCGCCTCGTCCCCTTCCTCGTGCCGTCGGTCCGCCACAGCTCGGTACCGGTGACTCCATCGTCCGCCTGGAAGAAGAGGACCCCACCCATCAGCTCGAACTCCGCGGGGCTCGAGTGCCCGGGGCCGGGGTTGATGTCCTTCACCCGTCTCGTCCCCTTGGGCGTCCCGTCCGTTCGCCAGAGCTCGCTCCCGGCGACCCCGTCGTCGGCCCTGAAGAGGAGCCAGCGTCCGACGCGCCTGAAGTCGATGCCCTCGTCGTTGAGGGAGCTGCCGGGCCCGGGCTTGATGTCCTTCACCGGCCTGATCCTGACGGCGGCCGTGGCCGTGAGAGGCGTCGCAAGACACAGGGCGACCGCCAGCGCGGCGGCCATCGGAGCTCTTGAGCTCGTCGTTCCCATTTCGGGGACCCCGGGTGCTCGGATCGCTCGGACCCTAACACCCGCCCCCGGACCCGTCCAGGTTTCTCTTCTCGAGCGGTCACTGTAGATTCGGCGGCCGATGGATGCGATCTACTTCGCCGATGCGGATGGGTTCCGGGCTTGGCTCGAGGCGCACCACGCCACGGCCACGGAGCTTTGGGTGGGCTTCCACAAGAAGCAGGTGGGCGTCCCCAGCATGACGTGGGAGGAGTCGGTGGACGTGGCGCTGTGCTTCGGGTGGATCGACGGGGTGCGCAGAAGCGTCGACGAGAAGCGGTACGTGAATCGGTTCACCCCTCGGAGGCCGGGGAGCCTGTGGAGCGCACGGAACGTCGAGCGGGCCAGGGCGCTGATCGATCGAGGCCTGATGGCGCCGGCGGGGCTCGCCGCGTTCCGGGCCCGGAGGGAGGATCGGTCCCCCTACTCCTACGAGCGACGCGACTCGATCAGGCTCGACGAGGACCTGGAGCGGCGGTTCCGCCGCAGCTCGAAGGCCTGGGAGCGGTTCCAGGCCATGGCCCCCTCGTACCGGAAGTCCGCGCTCCACTGGGTGATGAGCGCGAAGCGGCAGGAGACACGGGAGCGCCGGCTGGAGCGACTGATCGAGGACTCGGCCGCCGGCCGCAAGGTCCCTCCGCTCGCTCCCGGGAAGCGGGAAGGCTGACTCAGGGATCACCGGCCCGACCGAGCAGCCGGTCCCGTCGCGACGCTGAGCGAGCCGGAGACATTTCTTACTTCCCACCGATGGTTCGACGGCGCCCCGGGAGTCTGTACTTGACGTCGGATCGGAAGGCGATGTAGTTTACCCTTCGGTTATTTAACCGGGGGGTGTCATGAGTACCGCGACGAGAGAGAGGCTGGACGCGACGTTCTCCGCCCTGGCCGACCCCACGCGGCGGGCGATCTTGAGCCGTCTGTCGGAGGGGGAGGCCTCGGTCACGCAGCTGGCGGCTCCGTTCGACATGACCCTGCCGGCCGTCTCCAAGCACCTGAAGGTGTTGGAGCGGGCCGGGCTGATCGCCCGCAGCAGGGAGCGGCAGTGGAGGCCGGCGCGTCTGGCCGCCGAGCCGTTGAGGGAGGCCGCCGCCTGGCTGGATCGGTATCGGCGGTTCTGGGAGGAGAGCTACGACCGGCTCGACGAGTACCTGGACGAGCTCCAGGGGCGACGGAAGGAGGAGGAAGATGGGGAACCAGCTGCAGGTCTCGACCCCCACTGATCGTGAGATCGTGATGACCCGGGTGTTCGACGCGCCGCGGGACCTCGTGTTCGAGGCCCATACCTCATGCGAGCACATGCGCAACTGGTGGGGCCCGAGGGCGATGGAGATCTCGGAGTGCGAGGTCGACTTCCGGGAGGGAGGGACGTGGCGGATCGTCCACCGGGGCCCCGACGGGGAGGAGTACGGGTTCAGCGGCGAGTACCGCGAGATCGTGCGGCCCGAGCGGATCACGTGGACGTTCGAGTTCGACGGGGCGCCGGGGAGCGTGTCGGTGGAGACCCTTACCCTCGAGGAGCACGACGGCAAGACCACCGTGACGGCCACCGCCGTGTACGACTCGAAGGAGGCCCGAGACGCGATGATCGAGTCGGGCATGGAGACGGGCGCCGCGGAGACGTACGAGCGCCTGGACGAGTATCTGATGACGCTTGGGGAGCGAGCGGCGAGCTGAAGATCGCGCGGCCGGGAACATCTGCCGAGCGGGTCACGTTGTGGCACGACGGCCGGCGCTGTTTTGCGGAAGGAGACGGATGATCAGGACATCGAGTTTGGTGAAGCGGTACGGGAAGGTCACGGCCCTCGACGGGCTGGATCTGGAGGTCCCCAAAGGGACCGTTCTCGGCCTCCTCGGGCCGAACGGAGCGGGGAAGACTACCGCCGTGCGGATCCTCACCACGCTCCTCGACGCCGACGAGGGGACGGCCGAGGTGGCGGGCCTCGACGTCCGCACCCAGGCCACCGAGGTCCGGCGGGTGATCGGGCTGTCGGGGCAGACGGCCGCGGTGGACGAGTACCTGACCGGCTACGAGAACCTGGAGATGGTGGGACGGCTGTACCACATGGGCGGCCCCAGGTCCCGAGCCAGGGCCAGGGAGCTCCTCGAGCAGTTCGACCTGGAGGAGGCCGGCAACCGCCCGGCCAAGACGTACTCGGGTGGGATGCGCCGACGGCTCGACCTGGCCGCCGCGCTCGTGGCGGAGCCCGAGGTGCTCTTCCTCGACGAGCCGACGACGGGCCTCGATCCTCGGAGCCGCGTCCAGATGTGGGACACGATCGAGAACCTCGCGCAGGGGGGATCGACCGTGCTCCTCACCACGCAGTACATGGAGGAGGCCGACCGCCTGGCCGACGATATCGTCGTGATCGACCGTGGCCAGAAGATCGCCCACGGCACGGCCGACCAGCTCAAGCTGCAGGTCGGCGGGGAGCGGCTCGAGCTCGTGCTCGGCGACATGGCCGACCTGGAGAGCGCCCGCTCGATCCTGGAGACCGTCTGCACCGACGAGGTGCAGGTCACGGAGCACACGAGGAGCTTGACCACCGCGGTGCGAGGCGGGTCTGAGGACCTTCGACGGGTGCTCGACCTCCTCCAGCAGCGGTCGGTGCAGATCGACGACATCGGGCTTCGTCGTCCCACGCTGGACGACGTGTTCCTGACGCTGACCGGGCACTCGGCCGGCGCGGCCGACGGCGGCAACGGCGACGGCCAGATGCCGGACGCCGAGCGGATCCAGGAGCAGGAGAAGGAGGTGGCCCGATGAGCACGCTGGCGATGGTGCTGGGCGACGGCCTCGTCGTCGCCAAGCGCAACCTGATCAAGATCAAGCGGGTCCCCGAGATCCTGATCTGGACGACGATGTCGCCGATCATGTTCGTCCTGCTGTTCGCGTACGTGTTCGGCGGGTCGATCGACACGGGCAACGTGAGCTATCGCGAGTTCCTGATCGCGGGGGTGTTCGTCCAGACGGTGATCTTCGGCTCCACGTTCACCGGCGCGGGCCTCGCCGACGACATCACCAAGGGGATCATCGACCGGTTCCGGTCGCTCCCTATGTCGCGGTCGGCCGTGCTCGTCGGGCGAACGACGAGCGACATCCTGTACAACTCGATCTCGATCGCGGTGATGTCGATCGCGGGCCTCATCGTGGGGTGGAGGATCCGGACGAGCCTCCTGCCGGCGATCGGTGGCTTCCTTCTGCTCCTGCTGTTCGCCTACGCGGTCTCGTGGATCATGGCGTTCGTCGGCCTCAAGGTGTCGAGCCTGGAGGTCTTCCAGAACGCCTCGTTCATGTTCATCATGCCGGTGACGTTCGTGGCCAACACGTTCGTCCTGAGCGAGAGCCTTCCCGGCCCCCTCCGCGTGTTCGCGGAGTGGAACCCGGTCTCGGCCGTGGCGCAGGCGGTGCGGGAGGCGTTCGGGAACACGGCGACCAACGTCCCGACGCCGGAAGCCTGGTCCCTCCAGAACCCGGTGCTCTACGGCCTGATCTGGGTCGGGATCATCCTGTTGATCTTCGTCCCGCTCTCGATCCGCCAGTTCCGGAAGGCCGCCACGCGCTGAGCTAGGGGATCGAGGACTCGCGCGCGGAGGCCCGGGCCTCCGCGCGCGTCACCGTGCTTGGTAGGCCCGCCTCGCCATGTCATCCTTTCGATCATCGAGAGGGGGGAAGACATGGAGCTGAGGCGCGAGCCGATCTCGCTGGGGACGGTCATCGAGTTCGTCGGGTACGCGGGGGCCGCGGTGGCGCTGAGCGCGGCCTCGACGGTGCTCGGTCAGGAGGCAGGCGAGGGCGTTCGCATCGCCTTCGACCTGATCACGATCGTGGTGCTGCTGGCCGCGGGCTGGGCGGTCGCCGGGAAGCCCGAGCCCTACCCCCGGATGCAGAGCGTCTTCTGGTTCGTGGCCGTGTTCTCGGTGGCCGATCTGGCCGGGCTGCTGTTCGGCGAGGTGATCGAGGGCCTCGACGAGCGGATGGTGGTGTTCCTCACCGCCCTGGTGGCGGCCCTCTTCTCCCTCGTGCTGTGGTGGGTGCTGCGTCGGAGCCTGCAGGTCCTGGTGCTGATCCTCACCGGCTACATCGCGATCATCTCGCTCGTGTTCCCGGATGTCGGAGACTTCATCCTCGGGCCGCCCGACCTCAGCGCGGTCGGCTTCGTGACGTGGCTCCTCGGAGGGGCCGTGATCCTCCTGGGCTGGCTCGGCTGGCTGGGTCCGCGCAGGACCTCGCTCGCGGTCGGCTCGATCCTCGCGCTGATCGGCCCCTTCTTCTTCCTGGTCGGGGGCGAGGAGATCGTGGGCGAGATCCTGGCGCTGGCCACCGCCTTCGCGTTGATGGTCCTCGGGTCCTGGATCGAGGATCGGGGCGTCGCCGGTCTGGGGATCGCGGGCACCCTGATCGTGGCGTCCACGATCGTCGCCAACCACGTCGAGGACGAGGGCCCGGCCATCGCCGTGCTCGTCGTGGGGCTCTTGCTGCTCGGCGCGGCGATCCTGGTGGCCCGCGGGACCGTCGGGGGTCCGCCCGCGCTGGAGGAGGGCGAGGTTCCCCCACCCCCGCCTCCCGCCCCGCCCGCCCCATAGCGACCCACGGCCGATGGTGTAGCGTCCGCTCGTGTCGAAGGTGACCTCGATGCCCGACGCGGTTCGGGAGCTCGTCCGCGACGGCGACACCGTGGCGATCGAGGGGTTCACGCACCTGATCTCGTTCGCCGCGGGGCACGAGATCATCCGCCAGGGGCGCCGCGACCTCACGCTGTGTCGCCTCACGCCCGACCTGATCTACGACCAGATGGTGGCGGCCGGGTGCGCGAGGCGGCTCGTCTTCTCCTGGCTGGGGAACCCGGGCGTGGGGTCCCTCCACGCGGTGCGGCGGCGGGTGGAGGGTCGAGAGGGAGATCCGCTCGAGCTCGAGGAGTACTCGCACTTCGGGATGGTGTGCCGCTACGTGGCCGGGGCGTCTCGGCTCCCCTTCTTCCCCCTCAGGAGCTACGAAGGGAGCGACCTTCCGAAGGTCAACCCCCGGATCGTGCCGATCGAGAGCCCCTACGACCCGGGCGAGCGCCTCTACGCCGTGCCCCCGCTCAACCCCGACGTGGTCGTGGTGCACGCCCAGCGGGCCGACGCCGAGGGCAACGCGCAGATCTGGGGCCTCCTCGGGGTCCAGCGGGAGGCGGCGTTCGCCGGGGAACGGGTCCTCGTGGTCTGCGAGGAGCTCGTCGAGCCCGAGGTGATCCGGGCCGACCCGAACCGCACGGTGATCCCCGGCCTCATCGTCGACGCGGTGGTCGTCGCGCCCCGAGGATGCCACCCGTCGTTCGCCCAGGGCTACTACGACCGCGACAACCGCTTCTACCGGGAGTGGGACGCGATCTCGCGCGACCCCGAGCGCCTCGAGGCCTGGCTCGACGAGTGGGTGCGGGGCGTCTCGTCGCACGAGGAGTACGCGGAGAAGCTGGGGGAGGAGCGGTGGGCCGAGCTGGCGCCGGGGGAGGCCTGGTCGGGCCGCGTGAACTACGGGAGCTACGAGTGACCGGCTGGACGCCCACCGAGATGATGGTCGTGGCCAGCGCCCGGCAGCTCGCCGGCGAACGGGTGTGCTTCGTGGGCGTCGGGCCGCCCAACATCGCCTGCAACCTGGCCCGGCGAACGGTCAGCCCGGGCCTCCAGCTCGTCTACGAGGCCGGCGTGTTCGGGGCGCGCCCGGCCAGGCTCCCTCTGTCGATCGGCGATCCCTCGCTGGCCACGGGCTCCGACGCGATCCACGGGATGTTCGAGCTGTTCGCCTTCTACCTCCAGGGCGGGCTGGTCGACGTCGGGTTCCTGGGTGCCTCTCAGATCGACCGCCACGGCAACATCAACACGACCGTGATCGGGGAGTACGGGGCCCCGAAGGTGCGTCTGCCCGGCTCCGGCGGCGCCTGCGAGATCGCGATCAACGCCCGGAAGGTCTTCGTGATCACGTCGCAGTCCCGGCGCTCGTTCGTGGAGCGGGTCGACTTCACGACCAGCCCCGGACACCTTGCGGGGAGGAGGCCGGAAGGCTGGATCGGGGCCGGGCCCACCGTCGTCGTGACCGACCTGGGTGTGCACGGGTTCGACGCCTCGGGCGAGATGGAGCTGCGGAGCCTCCACCCGGGCGTCCCGCTCGATCGGGTCCGGGCGGAGACCGGCTGGGAGCTGAGGGTCTCGGAGGATCTCTCCGAGACCCCGCCCCCAACCGGGGAGGAGCTCCGGCTGATCCGCGAGGAGCTCGACCCTGAGGGCGTCGCCACCCGTTAGGCTCGGCCGAATGAGCGAGTGCGTGCTCTCGACCCCCGGATCTTCCATACGAAGAACCCCCAATCGGTACCCCCTTCCTCGTGGACGGGTCTGTGGCCGGCGCCTGGCGGTACGAGGGCGGCCGCGTGCGGCTTGAGCCGTTCGAGCGCCTCTCGCGAGCGACCATGGTGGAGGTCGAGGAGGAGGCGGAGCGGCTCGCAGCCTTCCACGCGTGAGGTTGCCTCGCCCCGGGAAGTGTGGGATGACCCGAGGAGCGGGTGACGCCGAGGGAGGTGCGATGTGGGCGAGCGAGGCCTGGAGCTCCGGGCCCGGACGGTGGGGGAGCTCCTGACGGACGCGTTCGAGGTCTACCGGAGGAACTTCCTCGTGCTGGTGTCGATCGCGGCGGTGGTCGTCGTCCCCCTCACGCTGCTGCAGTACCTCCTGTTCGTCGGGGTCGCGGACGTCTGGGGGGCCGCCCCGGGCGGGGTTCGGACCCTCGACGCCTCCGAGGCCTGGAGGGTCAGCCTGGGAGGGCTCGCGCTGGGCCTCATCAGCTTCGTGGTCTCCCAGCTCGCCACCGGCGCCGGGACGCACGCCGTCGTCTCGGCGGTGGCCGGGGACGAGCCCGGCGTCGGGCTGAGCTACCGCGCGGCTCTCGGGAGGCTAGGGTCGCTTCTTCTTGCGACGCTCCTGATGGGCCTCGCGGTGGGAGCCGGGTTCGTCCTGTTCATCATCCCGGGCCTCATCGTGCTCGTTCGGCTGACCGCCACGGTCCCTGCGGTGGTGGTCGAGCGGGCGACCGGGGGGCGGGCGATCTCGAGATCGTGGGAGCTGGTGAGGGGCCGCTCCTGGCCCGTGTTCGGGGCGATGCTCGTCGTCCTCCTCGTCACGGGCATCCTGACGGGCATCGTCACGCGTCCCGTCGGCGATCACTGGTTCGCGCAGGGCCTGGCCGCGTCGATCGCATCGGTCCTGACGGCGCCCTACGTGGTCGCGGTCGTCGTCCTCCTGTACCTCGACCTCCGGGTGAGGAAGGAGGGCCTCGACCGCACGACCCTCCGGCACGAGCTGGTCGAGGGGCGCGGGCCCGCATGACCCCTCCACGGCAAGGGTAGGGAAGCGAGCAGTGAGAGGAGGCGCCATGGCGGCGGGGATGGACATCATGCGGCTGGCATCCGAGAACGAGGACTTCCGTCGAGAGGTGATCACCGGTGAGCACGGCCAGGTCGTCCTCATGACGATCGCCGCGGGCGGGGAGATCGGGGAGGAGGTCCACGACGACGTGGACCAGATCCTGCTCTTCGTCGCCGGGCGGGGAGAGGCCGTGCTCGACGGCCAGACCGGACCCGTGGGCCCGAACGACATGGTCTTCGTCCGCGCGGGGACGCGGCACAACTTCCGCAACGTGGGAGACGAGCCGCTCCGTGTGGTGACGGTCTACGCGCCCCCGGAGCACCCGGCGGGGACCGTCCACCGGACCAAGGAAGAGGCCGACGCGGCCGAGCACTGAGCGCACGCATTGCTCTAGGCTTGTCCCGTCCTTCGATCTGGGGGTGAC
>DASUTW010000287.1:0-2511 GCA_036374395.1 Actinomycetota bacterium | reverse complement strand
CGGCTACGCTGCCGACGCCACGATCGAGCGCTTCGCGTCCCCGAATCGTGTGACGGTGACCGCCTCTCCCGTGCGGATGACCGACAACGACGAGTGCAGCCCGATCTGGCCGTGGTCCTGCCCGCACCAGGCGACGAACGACTTCGACGGCTACCTCGACGTGCTCGCCACCGATTACGGGGCGTGGGCGGACAGGGCCCAGCGTGAGGCGATGTACGGGATGGACTACACGACGAACGTCGGGCTGACGAGCATCCCCCCCGAGATCGTCAACGACCCCGCCACCGGGCGGGAGCGCCTGCTGATCCGGATGGCCAACCATCACCTCTATTCGGACGCAACCCTCTTCGAGGGGTTCGCGCATCTTCGCATCCCCAACCTGTTCCTCCGGCGCGCCTACGGCGTCGATCACCCGTCCTCGCTCACCGGCTCGGGCATCGATACCGCAGGTACGGGATCGGCGGCGACGGTGTCGGTGATGCCGGAGCCGGGCGGCGGCGCCATGCTCGTCGACATCGAGGGGATGCGGTTCTCCCGCAAGAGGGTCCGCATCTCACGCGGGGTGATCACGCCCACGAAGCCGAAGGACGTGCGAGCCCGTCGGACTCCCAAGCGGGTCCGTCTGCGCTTCACCGAGGCCAAGCAGCGCGGCTCCAAGATCACGCGCTACCGAGCCTCCTGCGTCCGCGGGGGCACCGCGCTGACGGGGGGCGCGAAGCGCTCCCCCGTGGTGGTGAAGGGCCTGTCGCCGGGCGTGAAGTACGCGTGTCGGGTGCGGGCGATCTCCAAGGCCGGTCCCGGCCGCTGGTCGAAGAAGGTGCGGGCCTAGCGAGCGAGCGCCTCGGGCCATGTGTGGAAGGACCGGGTCGAGGGTAGGGGCAGGCCTATGAGCGACCGGTCGCTCACGAGAGGGCCCCCCGAAGGCCGGGAGCAGATGCGCCCATGACCCGTCGACCGGGCCAGTCCATGGCGTGGACCGGGGATGCCTCGTAGCCCCCGGCTCTCGCACCCCGTGCTGTTCTACGCGGACGAGGACGAGTTCATCGCGGGGACCGTCCCCTTCCTCCGCCGTGGGATCGAGAACGACGAGGTGGTCTTCGTGGCGGCTCGACCCGACTACCTCGAGTCCGTCCGGGTCGAGCTGGGCTCGGACGCGTCGGCGGCGATCTGGAAAAACACGCACGTCTGGCACTCTCACCATGCCTCGCGGCTGCGCGCGTTCTACGAGCTGGTCAGCGGCGCCCCGAGGGGTGCCAGGCTCCGCCTGGTGGGAGAGCCCGTCTGGCCCGAGCGGCCGGAGGAGGTCCGCGAGTGGCAGCGCTACGAGTCGGCGCTCAACGCGGTACTGGCGCCCTTCCCGGTCTCGCTCCTCTGCCTCTACGACGCGGCCTCGCTCGACCCGGAGATCGTCGAGACTGCGGGGCGGACGCATCCCGGCGACCGCTACGAGGAGCCCGATTCGTTCCTCCGCGCCCACCGAGCGGATCCGTCATCCCCCCCGAGGACGGCCGAGGTGGTCGAACAGGTGCGTGACCCGGCCCCGGCGCGTGGCTTGGCCCTGGACCGTGCGATCCGGGCCGGTGTGGACCCGGACGCCGCGGTCGGGTTGAGCATCGCGGTTAATGAGATCCTGACCAACGCGCTCCTCCACGGCGGCGGGGACGCCCGCCTATCGCTCTGGAGGGAGGGAGCCTCCTTCGTGTGTCAGGTCGAGGACGAGGGGCCGGGGATCGCCGATCCCCTCGCCGGCTACCGGCCGCCGGCGCACCGCACGGGGGGCCGGGGCCTCTGGCTCGCCCGACAGCTCGTCGACCTGATGGAGATCCTCCCGGTCGAGGTCGGAGCCGCCGTCAGGCTCTGCGTGCCGGTCGGCTGACGGCTACCAGCGTTCGCGCCGGACCACGTCCTCGAACGGACGACGGTCGGGGCGCTCGACCGGCTTGAGTGGGCGGTCCTTCGGATAGCCGAGCGCGACGATCCACCGGCAGGAGCGGTCCTCGGGGTGTCCCAGGACGCGCTGGGCCAGGCCCCGGTCGGCGACGCCGGCGTGGCTGCTCCCCACCCCGAGATCGGCGGCGGCGAGCATGATCGACATCGTGGCCTGGCCCAGGTCGTAGTGGATCGAGGTCGCCTCCCGTCCATCGGCGGTCTCGGGGGCGAGGAGGGCTATCGCCGCGGCCGCTCGGCCGACGTGGCCGGCCCCGCGCCATACGCCGCTCAGCTCCCGCAGCCTTTCCCTGTCGGTGACGAGGACGAACTCCCAGCGCTGCAGGTTCTGGGACGATGGGGTCCGGCGCGACGCCTCCAGGATGCGGTCGAGGTGCTCGGGAGGGATCGGGCGGTCCTGGTACTCGCGGACGTTGCGCCTGCTGCGGATTGCGTCCCACGTCTCCATGAGGAGGATCCTAGAGGGTAGAGGGAGGCGGGCCGCCGCCGTCCCGATGGGACGGCGGCGCCCCGGGGCCTCAGACGGTCGGCCCGCCGCTCATCTCCTCGCCGCCCTCGACGCGG
>DASUTW010000286.1:0-13134 GCA_036374395.1 Actinomycetota bacterium | reverse complement strand
CGAGCAGCCACGGACGGTCCGCGACCGTGCGGACGAGGTGCGAGAGGAGGCTGGCGGAGGCCTCGTCCATCCAGTGGGCGTCCTCGATCGTGATCATCGTCGGCCCGGAGAGCAGCGCGCCCAGGAGCTCGCCCGTGGCCTGCTCCACCCGCTCCCGACGGAAGCGCTCCTCGAGCTCCTCGACCTCTCGGGTGGGGGGGAGATCGACGTGGAGCGGGAGCGCCAGGAGCGGCAGCCAGGGGAGGAGCTGGGGGGCGTGCCGCTCGACCAGCCCTCGGAGGGTGGTCTCGACCTCGCGCTCGGAGGCGTCGTGGGGGACCCGGAGCACGTCGCGGAGGAGGTCGCGGAACGGTCGGTAGGGCCTCTGCGACTCGTACAGCTCGCAGGTCGCCGCGTAGACCGCGGCGTCGCCGACCCGATCCCGGAGCTCCCGGACGAGCCGCGACTTCCCGATGCCCGCGTCGCCGATCACCTCGACCACCCGGCCCGCGCCCGCCCTGGCCGATGCGAGCCCCTCGAGCAGCACGGTCATCTCCCGCTCCCTGCCCACGAACGGGTGTTCCTGGGAGGACCCGGCCTTCGCCCCCTCGGCTGATCCCACGGAGCAGGCGGTGATGGGCGCCTCCTTGCCCTTGACCCGGAACGCCGGGAGCCGCTCGGCGCGAAAGATCGTGCGCGACCGGCGGAGAACCCACCTGCTCGAGATCACCTGCCCCGGTTCCGCTCTCGCCATCAGCCTCGCCGCGAGGTTCACCGCGTCGCCCATCACGGTGTAGGTGCGGCGGTAGGCAGGGCCGATGTCGCCGGCGAAGACCCGTCCTCCGTGCACCCCGATCCTGATCGGGAGCGGCACGTCCGCGTCCACGATCTCGCGGACGGCGAGCAGGATCCGCTCCTCGTCGTTCCCCACCGTCAGGGGCGTGCCGGAGGCGAGGATGATCTTCCCCCCGTCGCGGTCGACGTCGGTGCCCAGGAAGGTCAGGTCGTGCCGGTCGGCGGCGCGCTGGACCCCCTCCACCACGGCCGCCAGCGCCGTGGCCGCCGCTTCCGGCCCCTCCTCCTCGATCACGCGGTCGATGCCCTCGAACCGCAGGAAGGCGACGGTGACCAGGCGGTGCTCCCGGTCGAGGGAGCCGCCGAGCACGGCCGTCCGCACGGCGACCGGGAGGCAGCGGGCGAGTTCCTCGAGGGAGCCCGTGACGTCGATCGATGGGAGGCCGCTCGGGGACCCGGGAGGCCGGCGCCGCAGGAGACGTCCGGGGCCCTTGTCCTCGCCCAGCAGGCGCTGTGGCAGCGCGGCGGCCGTGGCGGGGCTCAGCACGATCTCCCCTGCCTCGGCGGCGGTCTCCATGGCCACGACCTCGGTGGTGCCCGGGCCGGCGAGCACGAGCTCGCGGTGGGACTCGCCCACCACGAAGAAGTGGAAGGTGCCGCTGTGCACGCCGATCGACATCCGGAGGGTCACCCGTCCCCGGGGCGTTCGGATCGCTCCCATCTCGCGGAGGGCCCGACGCATCCCCGCGGCGGCCCTGCCGGCCCGGACCGCGTGCCCCTCGTCCTCGAAGAAGAGGAGCAGGGCGTCGCCCCCGAACTTGATCAGGCTGCCGCCCTCTTCGTAGGCGACGGCCAGCAGCGTGGTGAACGAGGAGTCGATCGCCTCCGCGACCTCCTCCGCGCCCAGCTTCCCGAGCTCGGCGAGCCGCTCGGAGAGCCTGGTGAACCCGGAGATGTCGGCGAAGGCGACGGACCCGGCCACCTCGCGGCTCGCCTCGCCCGGCGACTCCTCGATCCACCGCACGAGGAGCCGGGGCAGGTAGGGACGGAGGCGTTCGCGGGCGTCGGCCACGTCGCCCGGCATCACGGCCCTCCCGAGCTTCTCCCCTCGTCCTCGTCGAAAGTGACGGCGTCCAGGCGGCGGCGGTGCACGCGGACCTCGAACACGTCGGGCCTGGCGTAGTGGCCCGTGGGGTCGAAGCTCTGCCGCTCCTCGCGCACGCGGCTCATGTCGAGGTCGGCCACCACGAGCCGCTCCTCTCCGGAGACCGGCTCCGCGACCCACGCGCCGTCCGGGCCGGCGACGCCCGAGCCGCCGTCGTACATCACCTCCGGGGCTCTATCCAGCGCCGGCCCCCGCAGCGGGAACTCGTCGCTCACGTCCCCCGGCGAGAGGAGGGCCCCAGCGGAGAGCACGAAGCAGCGGCCCTCGAGCGCCACGAAGCGCGTGGCGTCCCGGGTCAGCCCGGTGGAGCCGGGCCAGACGGCGACGTGGAGGTCCTCGCCCTGCGCGTACATCGCGTGCCTGGCCTGGGGGACCCAGTTCTCCCAGCAGTTCAGACCTCCGACTCGCGAGGGCCCGACGTCGTGCGTCCGGAGCCCGTGGCCGTCGCCGGCGCCCCAGACGAGGCGCTCCTCATAGGTCGGGGTGAGCTTGCGGTGGGCGCTCACGACGCCGCGGGCCGGATCGATCGCCACGAGCGTGCAGTACACGGTGCCGCGGGCGGGCCCGGCGCCGCGCTCGGTGAGGCCGAGGTACGTGAAGACGCCGAGATCGCGGACGGCCTCGGAGATCTGGGCCAGCTCCGGGCCGCCCAGCTCGACCGCGGCCTCGAGGTAGAACGCGTAGGCCTCCTTCTGGTCGGCGGCATCGAATCGCGCGCCGTCGGTCCGGGAGACCCAGAAGGGATAGCCCGAGAGGAAGGCCTCGCCGAAGGCCACGAGCTGGACGCGCTCGTCGGCCGCCCTCCCGATCCACTCCAGAACCCGCTTGGTCCCGGCCTCCTTGTCGCCCCACGCCGGATGGGTCTGCGCCGCGGCAACCCTCATCTCCCCCTCCTTCTGGGTCTCACTGTGCCCCATCGGGGCCGTGCCCGCCACGGTCACACGACCCCGAGGAGCGACCAGATCGCCGACACGGCCGTGACGAGCAGCGTCAGGCCGAGGACGTCGAGCAGGATCCCCACCCGGAAGATCTCCCGGGTCGAGTAGAGGCCCGTCGCGTACGCCAGCATCGTGGGCGGCGTCCCGACCACCAGGGCGAAGTCGATCGACGAGGCGATCGCCACGACGATCACGAGCCGCACCGGATCGACGCCGAGGATCCCCGCCAGCGGGATGGCCAGGGGGATCAGCATCGCGGCCGTGGCCGTGTTCGACGCGACGGTGGTGAGGGCCAGGGCGACGGCCGCCACCACCGCGATCGCCAGCCATGACGGGACGCCCTCCAGCGTGCCGAGCCGCGTGGCCATCCAGTCGGAGGTCCCCGACTCGACCAGGAAGAACCCCAGCGTGAGGCCCCCGCCGAAGGTGAGCAGAGAGGGCCACGAGATCCGCCCGAGGTCCGAGGGGAGGATGCGGCCCAGCGCCGCGAGCGCGATCGCCCCCATGAGCGCCACGATCCCCGTGTCGAGTCCGTGCCACTGCTGGGTCAGCCACAGGGCGACGACCCCGGCGAAGACCGCCAGCACCACGAGCTGGTCCCGGGTGAGGGGTCCCGTCTCGGCCAGCTCCCGCCTCGCCGCGCGCCGCGCGTCCTCGAAGCGCTCGGCGTCCGGCCGGGCCCGGTACCGCAGCCACAGATAGACCCCGAGGATCGGAAGGAAGACGACGACCATGGGGAGGCCGTAGGCGAACCAGCCCACGAACGTGATCCGCCTCCCCACGAAGTCGCCCAGGAACTCGATCGCTAGCGGGTTGGCGGGTGTGCCGATCGCGCTGCCCACGCCTCCGATCGTGGCCGCGTAGGCCAGACCGAGGATCACGGCCCGCCCGTAACCCGGGCTGTCCAGCGGCTCGGTCACCGCCAGCGCGATCGGGATCAGCACGGCCACCGCGGCCGTGTTCGACATCCACATCGAGAGGAACGCGGCGACGCCGAGGACGGCCGCGAAGAGCGTTGCGGGGCTCCGGCCGGCCCGGGCCACGATCGAGATCGCGGCCAGCCGGTCGAGGCGGGTCCGTCGCATCGCCTCGGCCATAAGGAAGCCCGCGAAGAAGAGCGCGATGATCGGATGGAAGAACGGCGAGAGCGCGTCGGCCGCCTCGGCCCCAGCGATCACCAGGGCCACCGGGATGGCCAGCGAGGTGACGAACAGCGGGATCGCCTCAGTCACCCAGAGGATCACGACGGCGCCCAGCGCCCCCATGACGGCCGCCGAGCCCACCGGCGGCCGCCGACCGGCCACGAGCGCGTCGTCCTCCCGCCGAAGGATCGGGATCGTCTCCCTGGCGCCGTCCGGGAGGACGAGGGCGAGCGAGACGCCCCCCAGCGAGGGGCGCTCCCCGGGGACGCGCACGGTGGCCTCGATCGGCTCGTCCACCGGGAAGCCGGTCTCAACCAGGAGCTCGACGCGACCGGCCCGGGCCTCGACCGGCTCGCCGGGCCCGACCTCCACCGGGACCTCGACGGGCTCGGCCCCCCGGAGGGTCACCTCGAGCCGACCCTCGCCCTCGGTCCAGGGGTCCGGCGCCAGGTAGGCTCCCGCTGCCGCGGTTGCGGCGGCCACCAGGATCCAGCCCCAGCGCGGCGCGCGGGGCTCACGCTCGCCCTGCATGGATATCGAGCCTACGGTGCCGACCGCCCTCGCCGCGAGCGCGGTCTCCCGCTAGGCTGTGCTCGTGGCCCTGGACCTCGAGGGGATCGCCGGCAAGCTGCAGGACGAGGTCGTCGTGTGGCTGACCACCGTCTCGCCGGAGGGGCAGCCGCAAAGCGTCCCGGTCTGGTTCCTCTGGCGCGACGACGCCTTCCTCATCTTCAGTCAGCCGGACAAGCCGAAGCTTCGGAACCTGGCCGCCAACCCCCGGGTCTCGCTTCACTTCCGGGGCACCCGGAACGGCGAGGACATCGCCACGCTTGAGGGGGAGGCCAGGCGAGCCGAGGACCATCCACCCGCCGACCAGGTCCCTCCCTATGTGGAGAAGTACGCCGCGGAGATCGAGAAGCTCCGATGGACCCCGCAGAGCTTCGCCGCGGACTACTCCCAGCCGATCCTCGTCAGGCCCACCCGCGTCCTGACCTGGTGACCTAGACGCGACGCCGCAGCAAGAGGCCCGCCAGCAGGGCCGATCCCGCGAGCCAGGCCAAGACGATGAGCGTCTGCGTGCCGTTCCAGCCGAAGCCGAGCCACGGGTCCTGCATCACGAGGATCACGTGCCGCAGGGGCGTGGCGTCGGCCACCGCCCGCGTGGCGTCGGTGAGCACCTCGGGAGGCGGTCCGGCCCCGGCGATCATCAGCATGACGAACCAGAGCAGCACGCCCGCGCCCTGCGCCGCTCGCGTCGTCGGCATCGCCGCCCCGAGGAGCCCTCCGATCGCAGC
The DNA here is from genome assembly GCA_036374395.1 of Actinomycetota bacterium. Classification (GTDB taxonomy): domain Bacteria; phylum Actinomycetota; class UBA4738; order UBA4738; family CALAEC01; genus DASUTW01. The sequence goes on along the minus strand of DASUTW010000286.1, from coordinate 7,820 downwards.
GAAGGTCAGCGCGCCCAGCGCGAACGCGCCGACGAACAGGGCGGGGGAGACGGGCGCGGCGATGTCGTAGGCGGCAGCCGCCACGGCGATCAGCAGAGCGCTCCCGACCGCCGAGGCTACGACAGCGACGAGCGCGTGGGCGGCGAAGACCGTCCACAGCGGGACCGTGGAGGCCCGGAACCGGCGCAGGATGCCCCGCTCCCGATACTCGGCCAGGTGCGTGGGGAGGGCGATCAGGCCCAGGGAGGCCGTCACCAGCGCGGCGTACGCGGGCACGTAGTAGTCGATCGGCCCCACACCCCGGTAGACGCTCTCGTCGGGCGTGTTGCCGAACACGCTGGCCAGGACGAAGAGCATCACGACCGGCAGGGCGAGCGTGAACACGACGGTGAGCGGCTCGCGGGCGAAGAGCTTCATCTCGATCCACCAGGTGCGGACGAGCGCCCTCATCGCCCCATCCCATCGCTGGTGCCGACGAGCGCCAGGAAGACCTCCTCCAGCGTGGAGCGCTCGACGCGGAGGTCCTCCGGCTCGATCCCGCGGGACGAGAGCGCGGCGGCCACCCTGGCCAGCACGGCCCCCGACCCGTCCACCGCGAACTCGCTGCCGCGAGACGCCACGGACGTCACGCCGTCGATGGTCTCGAGGAACGACGCGTCGGGGAGCTCGGCCGTGAACCGCACCCGGACGGCGCCCGCATGTCGGACGATGAGCTCCTGGGGCGAGCCCAGCGCGCCGATCCGGCCCCGATCCACGATCGCCACGCGGTCGCACAGGTGCTCGGCCTCGTCCATGAAGTGCGTCACGAGGACGACCGTCGTGCCCCGCTCTCGGATGGCCGAGATCAGCTGCCACGCCACCCGCCGCGCCCCAGGGTCGAGGCCGGTGGTCATCTCGTCGAGGAACACGACCTCCGGCTGGTTGAGCAGGGCCAGGGCGATGAACAGCCGCTGGCGCTGTCCGCCTGAGAGGGCCTGGAACCTGGCGCCCCGCTTCTCGGCCAGCCCCCACTCCAGGAGGAGGCGCTCGGCCTCCGTCCCGTCGGCCCCTGAGCCGAACAGATGGAGCGCCTCGCGCACCTTGATCCGGTCGGGGAGCGCGGACTGCTGGAGCTGGCTGCCGATCCGACGCCGCAGCTCGGCGGCCTGGTGCGTGGGGTCGAGGCCCAGGACGTGGAGCGAGCCCGCGTCGGGCGCGCGGAGGCCCTGGAGGCATTCCACGGTGGTCGTCTTCCCCGCGCCGTTCGGGCCGAGGAGTCCGAAGATCTCACCCCGCCGGACCTCGAAGCTGACGTCCTCGACCGCGATCGTGTCGCCGTACCTCTTCCGCAGACCGTCGACGGAGACGACGGGGTCGCTCACGCGTCCGGCCCGACCATCCGCTCGGGGCGGACGGCCTGGTCGTACTCCTCCTGGGTGAGGTATCCGAGCGACAGGGCGGCCTCCTTCAGCGTCGAGCCTTCGGCGTGCGCCTTCTTCGCGATCTCGGCCGCCTTGTCGTAGCCGATCTTGGGCGTCAGGGCCGTCACGAGCATCAGCGATCGGTCTACGAGCTCGGCGATCCGCTCGCGGTTCGGCCGGATCCCCTCCACGCAGAACTCGCGGAACGTGCCCATCGCGTCGGCCAGGATCGCCACCGAGTGCAGGACGTTCCTGATCATCACGGGCTTGAAGACGTTCAGCTCGAAGTTGCCCTGGGAGCCGGCGATCGCCACCGCGGCGTCGTTCCCCATCGCCTGGACGCAGACCATCGTCAGGGCCTCGGACTGCGTGGGGTTCACCTTGCCCGGCATGATCGAGGAGCCGGGCTCGTTCTCGGGGAGCTCGAGCTCCCCGAGGCCGGAGCGGGGCCCGGAGGCGAGCCAGCGGACGTCGTTGGCGATCTTCATGAGGGAGACCGCCAGGGTCCGGAGGGCGGCGCTCGCGTGGACGAGGGCGTCGTGGGCGGCGAGGGCCGCGAAGGCGTTGGGAGCGGCCCGGAAGGGGAGCCCCGTCAGCTCGGCGATCCTTGCGGCGGCCATCTCGCCGAAGCCCTCCGGCGCGTTCAGGCCGGTCCCGACCGCGGTCCCGCCGATGGCCAGCTCGTGGAGCCCGTCCAGGGCCTCCTCGATCCGCTTCAGGTCGTCGTCCAGCTGAGCTACGTAGCCGGAGAACTCCTGGCCCAGCGTGAGCGGGACCGCGTCCTGGAGGTGGGTCCGCCCGATCTTCACGATGTCCGAGAACTCCTTCGCTTTGGCGTCGAGCGCGTCGCGGAGGGCCCGGAGGCTCGGGAGCAGTCGCTCGGTCACGGCCCGGGCCGCGGCCACGTGCATCGCCGTGGGGAACGTGTCGTTCGAGGACTGCGACATGTTGACGTGGTCGTTGGGGTGGATCGGGTCCTTCGAGCCCAGCTCGCCCCCCGCCAGCTCGATCGCCCGGTTCGCGATCACCTCGTTCGCGTTCATGTTGGATTGGGTGCCCGAGCCCGTCTGCCATACGAAGAGGGGGAAGTGATCGTCGAGGGTCCCCTCGATCACCTCGTCGGCGGCCCGGACGATCAGCTCTCCCCGCTCGCGGTCGAGCTTCTCGAGATCCATGTTCACGAGCGCCGCGGCCTTCTTGAGGATCCCGAGGGCGTGGACCACCTCGGTCGGCATCCGATCGTCGCCGATCGAGAAGTGGTGGAGGGAGCGCTGCGTCTGCGCCCCCCAGTACCGGTCGGCGGGCACCTCGATCGGCCCCATGCTGTCCGTCTCTGTCCGCCTCTCCATCGCGATGTGCTCCCGGCCCGATTCTACGGGAGCGAGCGTCTCCCTCCGGCTCGACGCGCCCGATATGATCGGGGAACCCCGGCGAGGCGCAGGCGATGCGAGCGGGCGCGGCCACCCCCCGGGGACGCCATCGACTCTCCGACGGAGGTGAGGATCCCATGACGGAACAGGTTGACGTCGTCGTCCTCGGGTTAGGAACGGGAGGTGAGGAGATCGGCGGGCGGCTGGCCATGGCGGGGCTCGACGTGGTCGGGATCGAGCCCGAGCTGATCGGCGGCGAGTGCGCGTACTGGGCGTGCCTGCCCACGAAGATGATGATCCGGGCGGCCAACCTCCTGGCGGAGGCCCGGCGGGTGAACGAGATGTCCGGGCGGGCGGAGGTGACGCCCGACTGGTCTCGTGTGGCAGCGCGCGTCCGCGAACAGGTGACGGGCGGGTGGGACGACTCGATGGCCGCGGCGCGCTTCGAGGGGCGCGGGGGGACGCTGGTCCGTGGGCGAGGCCGCTTCATGGGCCCGAGGACCGTTTCGGTGGGCGATCGGACCTTCGCGGCCGAGCGCGGCGTGGTGATCGCCACAGGATCCGTGCCTCGGATCCCACAGATCCCGGGCCTCGACGAGGTCGATTTCTGGACCAACCGCGACGCGATCCAGGTCGAGGAGCTCCCCGCCTCGCTGCTCATCCTCGGCGGAGGCGCGATCGGGTGCGAGCTGGGACAGGTGTTCTCTCGGTTCGGCGTCGACGTCACCATCGTGGAGGCGGGGGATCGTCTCCTGCGGTCGGAGGAGCCGGAGGCGAGCGAGGTGATCGCCTCCGTGTTCGACGCGGAGGGCATCCGGGTGCGCACGGGCTCTCGCGCTGAGCGGGTGGCGTCCCGGAACGGTTCCGTGGTCGCCACCCTCGGGACGGGGGAGGAGCTCACAGCCGAGGCGCTCCTCGTGGCGGTGGGGCGGGTCGTGCACGCGGACGGCCTCGGGCTCGAGGAGGCGGGCGTCGCGCTCTCGAACGGGTCGATCGAGGTGGACGAACACATGCGGGCCGCCGACGGCGTCTGGGCCATGGGCGACGTCACCGGCCAGGGGATGTTCAGCCACATGGCGCTCTTCCAGGCGCCGATCGTCGAAGCGGGGATCCTGGGAAGGACGCCGCCTTCGGCGGAGTCCTCCTCGCGCACCAGGGGGACGTTCACCGACCCGGAGATCGGCACGGTGGGGCTGACCGAGGATGAGGCCCGCGCGGAGGGGCGGGACGTCGTCGTGAAGGTGAAGCAGGTGCCCGCGACGTTCCGTGGGTGGCTCCACGGGCCCGGGAACGAGGGGGTGATCAAGCTGATCGCCGACCGTGGAACCGGGACGCTCGTCGGCGCCACGGCCGTCGGGCCGCGAGGCGGCGACGTGCTCGGGTTCCTGGCGGCTGCCGTCCACGCTCGGATCCCGATCGAGGAGCTCCGGCGGATGATCTTCGCCTTCCCCAGCTTCTACGCGGGCGTTGGCGAGGCGATCGGCGCCTACGCGCGGGCGCTGGTGCAGGTGCTGGACCCCGACGCGGAGCCCTTCCTCGACGTGTAGTCGGCCGGCCGGTCCGAGACGCCGCGGCGGCCGTCTGCCTGATGAGGACGGTCTCACGTGGGTCTCACGATCGACTCACCGGGTGAGGAGAGAGTGTGATCGAGGTCAACCTGAGGGAGGAAGTCGATGCGCAGACTGGTGCTGCACGTGCTGGCGACGGCGATGGTCCTGGGCCTGGCGCCCGCCCTGCCGGCGAACGCCGATGACGTGGTATGCCGGGGGGTGATCGGACCGAAGACGGTGGACGACAACATCAGGGTTCCGCGGGGAGCGACCTGCACCCTGAAGGGCACGACCGTGGGAGGGAACGTCTTCGTCAAGCGCGGAGCGATCCTCCGGGCGATCGGCGCCCGCATCGAGGGCAACGTCCAGGCCAAGCGGGCGAAGAACGTGATCATCCGGGCCAGGGCCTTCGTGGACGGCGACGTCCAGATGGAGCGTGGGCGCAGGGGAAGGGTCGTGCGCTCTCGCGTCGAGGGGAACATCCAGCTCAAGGCCCAGCGCGGGCGGCTGAGGGTCGTGAGGAACGTGGTGGACGGGGACGTCCAGGCGTTCTCGAACCGGGGTGGGGTCGTGATACGCGGCAACCGCATCGATGGGAACCTTCAGTGCAAGTCGAACAGGCCGGCTCCGGTCGGCGGGAACAACCGCGTGAGCGGGAACAAGGAAGGGCAGTGCAAGCGCCTCTAGCCTGAAGGAGGGGGGGCGGCGGCCCCACATCGCGGGGCCGCCGCCGCCCCCTTCTCGCTCAGCCCGCCGACGTCCAGTACACCGAGGACGCCACAGCGGGGAAGGTTCGCTGCGGGTGGGCCCGGAACAGCGGATCGATCCCGAACAGCACGACGCGGGCGTCGCCGAACGTCCCGTTCCCGCGGACGATCAGCGGCTGCCCCGCCGCGCCCGAGCGGTCCTGCCAGTGGCCGGCCACGAAGAAGTCCTCGTCGAGGAACCTCGCGTCCACCGAGGCGCCGGCCGGGACCGACGTGAACCAGGTCGGGGTCTCGACCTGGGCCGTGTCCTCGGGCGGGTAGGCGCTCACCACGGGGCTGTCCTGCTCGTAGCTCAGGCGCGCCATGCCGGTGCCGGACCGAGAGATCCAGCTCACCGGGAAGTGGCCGCTGCTGTTCGCGACCTGCCCGCCGCCGGAGCGGACGCCGACGAAGCCCCCGCCGTCCTCCCAGAACGCCTGGACGGCGGCTCGGCCGGCCGTCCCCAGCTGGTTCCAGAAGTTCGTCAGCGTGACGAGCAACACGTCGTACTCTGCCAGGTCCACGGCGCCGCTCGCGATCTGCCCGCCGGTCACCTGGTCGACGTCGAATCCGAGCTCTCGCAGGACCCAGAGCTCGAGGTCCGAGACGCGCCCGGCGATGCGGACGGGCTCGAGCGCCTCGCGTTCGGGCAGCGAGGCCACCGCACGGAACCGCAGTCCCTCCTGAGCGAGCTGGTTGAGGCGGTTCTTGGCCCCGGACGGGATCAGCACCGTCCCCGGCGCCAGCGTGCCGCCCGAGGAGTCGACCGGCTCGGTGGCGAGCTCCAGGCTCAGGCCCTCCGACTGCAGCGCGTTCACCGCCCGTACGGCGGTGGGGCTGTCCACCTCCAGCGCGTAGGCGGCGGCCTTCCCCGAGTCCACGCCGCCCTGCGCCGAGGCGCCGTTCACCGGGACCGTCTTCGCGTCGAAGGCCTGGTCCCGCTCGGCCGTGACCACGTCGGCCCCCCACAGGTACCCGAGGCTCCAGGCTCCCGGCGCCGAGTACAGGCGGGACACGACGTCGGAGATGTCCCATCCCGGCCCGAGGATGGTGTTGGCCAACCCTCGCTTCGGCTGGTCCATGTAGACGACGTAGGAGCCCGCCTCGTAGGTCTCGCTCCCCACCGTCACCGGCCCTGTGGCCCGCTCGACCTGGACGTCGTTCGCCACGAGGAACCGCACGAGGTTCGCGGCCTCCGCGTCGCTCCGCTGGCCCTCCCCGACGGGGATCACGTGCGCCCGAGGGAACTCCGCGACGAAGTCGTGCACCTCGCCGTACTCATCGGCGATCGAGACCTGGTCCATGTCGAGGAAGCCTCGCTTGAAGATCTCGATCTGGTCGTGGATCATCCCCATCCGGTTCTGGGAGGCGAACTTCAGCGCGCCCCACACCGCGGTGACGTGGGCGGCAGTCCCGCGCTCGTCCCGGAAGGGGGTCTCCAGCGTGTGGCCGTACGACCCGTGGTACATGGCGTACATCGGCGTGTACACGGGGGGCCAGTCGTCCCAGGCCTCCGGGAAGTCGCGGAACGGGATCTGGGCCGAGTAGCCGAGGTCGTCGGCGAGCTCCTGCTCCATCGCCTTGGCCTGGTCCAGCGCCCACTTGATGTACAGGTCGTACTCGTAGTTGTTGTTGTGCGGCGGCGTGCACGGCTCGATCAGCATCGGGTTCACGAAGCCGTGCAGGTCGAGCGTCACCATCGGGTTCCACTCGGTGATGACCTCCACCGCGGCCTTCGTCTCCGGCTGGGACTGCGTGATGAAGTCACGGTTGAGGTCGAACCCGTTCGAGTTGGTGCGCCGACCGGCGACGCGACCGTCCGGGTTCGCCACCACATTGAAGAGCAGGATCGTGTTGTCGAGCACCATCCTGGTCTCGGGGTCGTTCTCGTAGGCGAGGCGCTCGATCAGCTCGATCGATGCGTCCACGCCCGGGTACTCGTTGCCGTGGATCGACCCGTGGACGTAGAAGGGGACCTTGAAGTCCTGGAACTCGGCGGCCATCTCCTGGGCCCGCTCCGGGTCGCGGAGCATCAGGTTCCGGAGGGCCTTGTACTGGCCCAGCCTCCCCATCGCCTGCGGGTCCGAGACCGTGACCAGGAACAGGTTGCGGCCCTCGACGGACTGCCCGATGACCTCGACCTTCACCCGGTTGCTGCTGGTCTCGATCTCGCGCAGGCGGGGCCCGATCTCGTAGTACGGGATGAAGCCGTTGTTCTCGGCCGCGTCGGGCTCGGGCTCGGTCACCCACCACGTGCCCTGCGATACCTGAGCGGTGGCCGGTGCCAGGCCCGGCGCGAGCGCCATCGCCGCCAGCAGCGCGACGAGGGCGCGTCTCCCTGAGCGTACCGTCATGGCAACCTCCTCTGGTCGGAAGCCGACGTCCGATCGAGCCATGCCGTCCGGCGGCCGGTGAAGGGGTCTCGGTCGGCGATCTCGGGGCGCTCGATCATGGCGGCTGCGGGTTCGACCGGAGGGTAAACCAGCGGGGCCGGCCGAGGGAAATCGGGTCGGAGATGACGGAACCGCCGAGGCCCGAAGACCCCAGCGGTTCCGGAGCGTTTGTACATTGTCCGGGCGTCCGGGCGCAACCCGGGACGCTCGTCTTGTCACTCTTTCTCCGCGGGTTGATAGACTGGATGCGGTTGCGGGTGCGCTCCTCCTGCCCACGGCAGCGACCGCAGCCCTCGTACCGAGCGCACCGTCGTTTGCACAGGAGGTTCATCGTGAACGAGACCGCGCTCGGGGTCGTCGC